>JANQEZ010000149.1 GCA_028278115.1 Clostridia bacterium | reverse complement strand
TTCCTCGACCTTGATTCTTAGATGACCTGCATGGGCTGGTATAGTCATATACTTCTTTATATCCTTAACATATTCCTTTATTCCAACTTCTTCTCTATCGTAACATTCAACTATACCCTTTGAGTGACAGACTCTTGTTGTCATTCTAAGTAGTACAGGAGTATCAAATTTCTCACTTATCTCAAGAGCAGTCTTTACCATATCCTTAGATTCTTGACTGTCAGCGGGTTCTAACATGGCAATTTTAGCAAACTTTGCATAGTTTCTATTATCCTGTTCATTTTGTGATGAATGGTGGCCTGGCTCATCGGCAGTAATAAGCACCATACCACCGTTAACTCCTGTGTACGCAAAGGTAAACAGTGGATCGGCAGCAACATTTACACCTACGTGCTTCATGGCTGCAAGAGTTCTTGCTCCAGCGATAGAACCGCCAATGGCAGCCTCTAGCGCAACCTTTTCATTTGGAGCCCATTCTGCTAATATATCATCTTTGTACAGCGCAACGTTTTCCAGTATTTCAGTACTAGGTGTTCCGGGATATGCCGATGCATATTTAACGCCCGCTTCATATGCTCCACGGGCTATTGCTTCATTACCTGTTAATAACTTTTTCATTTTTTTCACTCCTTCAATTATTGTCAGTAACTTTATTAGATATATTATTGCTATATTTAACAGTAGAATAATAGTTCTTTACTTAAGGGATGCTGATAATACTAATGACAAGTATTTTTCTTCAGAAGTAGAGCCTCTAGATGTCAACACTATAGGAACCTTAGCTCCAACAATAAATCCAGCCATTTTAGCATTTGCTGTATATATAAGTGCCTTACCTAGAATGTTACCCGCTGTAATATTTGGAACAATTAATATATCAGCCTCTCCAGTAACTTCACTTTTAAAGCCTTTAATCTTAGCAGATTCTTTACTCATAGTAAGATCATAGGATATTGGTCCCTCTACAATACAATCCTTTATTTCTCCATTTATATTCATTTTCTTTAACTCATCTGCATCAACAGTTTCAGGCATTTTAGGGTTAACCTTTTCAACAGCTGTCAGTACTGCTACCTTTGGCTTTTCATATCCCATTGCTATATAGGTCTCTACAGCATTCTCTATTATTTGCTTCTTTTGCTGCACATTAGGGTACATCATCATTCCACCATCTGTAACCGCTAGTAGCTTATGATAAGTAGGAATCTCATGGATTACTATATGGGACATAACTCTTCCCGTTTGCAGACCCTTTTCTTTATCTACTACAGCCTTTAATAAATCAGCTGTTTGGATTTTACCCTTCATTATAAAGTCTACTTTACTGCTGTTAGCAAGCTCTACTGCTTTACGGGCAGCTTCACTGTCATCGGCAGCATCAATTATCGCGTCATCATCCAAAGCTTCATTTAATTTAATCAGAATATCTTTTATCTTTTCTTTACATCCTATTAAAATAGGCTCTACTATTTTATCCTCTTTAGCCTTAAATACTGCTTCTAATGTATGTTCATCATCTGCTACAACCACTGCAACCTTTTTTACAATTTCATGCTTTTGAACCTTTTCAATCAACTCTTCAAAACTTTTGTAAACCATTATTTACCTCCTCTGATTCTCCATTTATATAGATTAAAAAAATGCTTTCTTTGAGTTTTGCATAGATATAGACATGTTATATAGAGCAATATTTATGCCAAAAAAAAAAAGGGGTGTCTCATAATGGCGAATTTCTGCGTTATTTGAAATATTCACCGACTTGGCACGTACATCTGTACTAGCCAAACCGTTGAAATTTCAAAACCTTGAACTTCGCTCTTTCTGAAACACCCCGGGGCTGGACTCATCCTTTTCTATCTTTATTATTTATCCATAAGAATTTAACGTTAACTTATGTTAACTTTTCGTTCACTTTTGTTTTCACTTATTAATTTTCTTCCATAGAGCGGTTCTGCTTATTCCTAACATATTTGCAACTTGAGTCTTTGTCATTCCCTGTTTTAAAAGCATATCAATAACCTTATCTTCTATAAATCTATTGATTTCCTTTAGATTTAATGCTCCCTTGAGGTTGTTTTTTTCTAGAGTATTTTGTTTTATTATCTCACCCTCATCTAAATTAATCTCATTTAAAAGTAAGTACCCCTGAACTACATTTCTGAGCTCCCTCACGTTACCAGGCCAATTGTAGTTTATCAATTTTTCCTCTATTTCTTTGTTAATACATTCTATACTATTATTTGCTAGCTGATTTAAATAATGGGTGAATAACGGAATAATATCCTTCCTTCTTTTCCTCAGCGGAGGAATATTTACCTCAAGTATACTAAGTCTATAAAATAAGTCCCTTCTAAAGCTTCCATCTGCCACCTTTCTCTTTAGCTCCTCATTTGCTGCGGCAATCACCCTTACTTCCAAAGGGATCACATAGTCTGAGCCTATTCTCATTATTTCCTTTTCTTCAATAACTCTTAGAAGCTTTGCCTGAAGATTTAAGGAAATACTATTTATTTCGTCTAATAGTATTGTTCCTCCATGGGCTAATTCAAAGAGTCCTGGTTTTCCTCCCTTTCTCGCCCCCGTAAAGGCTCCTTCCTCATACCCAAACAGCTCACTTTCAAGAAGGCTTTCAGACAATGCAGCACAGTTTATTGCAACAAATGGAGAACCCTTTCTTTGGCTTATGTTATGCATACCCTGTGCAATCATTTCCTTTCCGGTTCCGCTTTCCCCATATATTATTACCGTGCACTCACTTGCTCCTACCTTTTTTGCCTTTTCTATAGTATTCTTCATTAAAGGATCATTTGCTATCAAATCCTCAAATCTGTATTTAGCAAAAAGTCCTTTCTTATTCAACTCATATCTTATCTTCTTCTC
>JANQEZ010000254.1 GCA_028278115.1 Clostridia bacterium | reverse complement strand
TTTTAGGTAAAACTACAACTTATACACACCCCAAAATGCCTAGAATCATCGCATATTTGGGTCATGTATAAGTTAAGTTTTACTCTAAAAACCCTATAACTGCTTCAAAATTATAAAATATACATAGAATAAATTATTAATAGTGTGGGTAGAAGTTTAATATAAGTCTGCTAATCGGATATAAAGTCAAATATAAATCGGAGGTATGATTAATGAAAATATATACTAAAACAGGTGATAAGGGTAAAACAAGTCTTTACGATAATATTAGGGTGGATAAGGATTCAATAAGGGTCGAAAGCTATGGAACTATAGACGAGTTAAATTCTTCTCTAGGTTTTGCCAGAAACTTCATCGATGATGAGAATATAAATAAAATAATATTAAAAATTCAAAGAGAATTATTCGATGTTGCCGGTGAATTGGCTACAAAGGACGGAAGTAAGTTCCCTGAAAAGATTAATGAAAGACATGTAAAGGAATTAGAAGATATAATTGATGACTATCTATCAAAAATCAATGACAGTCAACAGTTTAAATTTATAATACCGGGCAGCAATAAAGGAAGTGCAGCCCTTCATGTATCAAGAACTATTTGCCGCAGGGCTGAAAGAAGAATAGTTGCCCTGTCACGGAATGACGAAATAAATCCCCTTGGGATAAAATATGTAAATAGGTTATCCGATACTATATATACCTTGGCAAGATATCTAGAGACTACTTTATCATATGTTGATTTTAAAAAAGATTAAGGTGGAGTTCTTTCCACCTTAATCTCTTTTTTAAAATCACTTTAGCAGACTAATAATACACTATTGTCTCCTATCTAACATTCACATCAAATTTTCCAATTCCCATATCAACATCAATATCCAGCTTTTTTAAAGCTTCTTCATAATTTGCTGACATATAATAACCATCAATCTTTCTCCAGCTTCCATCATTAATATTGATATTTCTTATACCTCCGTCAACATCTATACGGACTCCAAGCTCCTTTGGTACAGTTATCTCAAGGTTAGTTACACCGCCATCTATATCTACATTTGTTTTTTCAGCCTTATCCCCGAATATCAAATTTAAATTCGATGCCCCCATATCTATATCCAGCTCAGACACCTTTAAATTACTAAAATCCATTGTTCCGTTTATAGCTCCAGTATCCAACTCTATATCCCATAGCAGTTCATCATTCAAACTAAAACTATAATCTAATGATATATTTCTATTGAACTGCATAAAATTCGATTTTTGTTTTATGTCTATATCAACCCTTGAATTACCATTATTGAAATTAACATCCTGCCAAATAGATTTGTCAGGCACATCGGCATTTATTATACTTTCATCTGTGGAGTCTATATCTAAGCTTCCTCCACCTATTTGCAGGTTCAATTTTCCATTTGTAGTTTCTGCACGCTTTTCTACTCTTAGATTTGTGTCTCGCCTTGATAGATTAGCATTTCCTAATCTAGTCTGATTATAAAATCCAAAGGCAATTATTATTATAAAAAAAACACTCCATGTTATATATCTTACGATTTCTCTATCTCTAAATATGATATTTACCCCTACAGCTATTAGAATCAGCGGCCATAGCCTGAACAAAATATCAAACAGGGACCAATTTATTATTCCAAAGTTACTCATGAGCCAGAATATACCTATAAAAATCAGTACTACTCCTCCAAGGTTAACCTTTCTGCCCACCTTAACTCCTCTCCTTTCCATTATATAGAACATAAAATCCTATTATAATCAAAATTATAGGCCATAGACTACCTATATTAAACCAGTTCACATATCTTCTAACAAGAAATACTATTCCTAAAATAATTAGTATTCCTCCTGAGAGCATTTTGTTTGTTTCATCACTTTCACCTTTATAGCTAAGATTATCTTCATCATAGTTTTTTGCTCCAACTATGTATTCATCGTCACTGATTCCTATCTTAGATTTTGGTTCCTCTGGAAATACAAAATAACATATAATATATGCTATAAAACCTGAGCCACCTAAAAAGAAGACTAAAACCCAAGCTACCCTTACTAAGGTTGTATCAATTCCAAAGTATTCCGCAAGACCTCCGCAAACGCCTGCAAGCATTCTATCATCCCTTGAACGATATAATTTTTTTCCCATTTTCAGCACCTCTCCTCCCTCAATATAGTATTGCTACTAATAAGATTATTATTTTTAAAGTAAATACATGTCAAAGACTTTAATGAATCTTATATAAAATATTTACCAAATAAAATGCATTTAAATCATTTATTAATTACAGTATAACATAAGCTATCTTGTTTTACAAGGTACTGTTATGGAAAATCCTTGTATTTCTATATAAAAATAAAGGTGAAATCCAGGCTTACATGGTTTTTACCTTTATTAATTAAGATTTTATCCTCCACCGAATATTGGAAAGAGCTCTATTAAATCGCCATCCTTTAATCTAGTATCTTCGATGGCTAGTTCTGAGTTCAAAAGAATTACACCTAATTCACCAGGTATAAAAGTGAATAATTCTAATATATCCTTTATCTTTTCAGCATTTTTTATATCTATGATTAGAGTATCTTTATCATTATTATACTTTTTTAGGGTTGAAAAAAATTTAATTGTAATCAAGGAAATTTCCTCCAGATATATTTCAATCTATAGCAATATGGTTTTAAATTCTCTAAAAATACTCCGGACTTATATTTAATTCTAATAATTTGCCCTTTGTAGGTACTCCTTTTTCATCCCAGCCCATCATGGAATAATAGGTTGATATGGCTTCCTTAAAGTCTTCACGGAGTATATAATTTCCCTTTAGCCTACCCTTTTTAAGACCTCCAAATAACCTATCCGGCAGTGTATCATCATCACTAGTAAAGCCTTCCCTTAGATTAAATAGTCTTGCCATATTTATTGCCCTTTCACCTGCTGTCATTAACTCCCATAGACTGGTTTCCCATCCTGTTGCTGCTTTTACCAGTTCCACAACATCTGAAACAGGCATTGCTCCCCTTGGTACAGGTACAAAATTACAGATTCCAGCCATATTGAAGAAGCTCCACCATCTTTGAAGGTAAACAAATATCCTTATCTTTTTCCATGATAAATCAACTGTGTCAACGGGCTCTAATATACCAAAGGGCTTTACACTATCAAGGGTGAAGCCTGTTTTGCCAAAGAGAGTATCATGACCTATCACCATATGATCTGCTCCTGTTTCGCATACAGCATAGCCTATACCGACTCCAACCTTACCTCTGGGTTCATGCATAGCAAGCTCTTGACCCTTTACACAAAGGACAAATTCCCCGCAGCCCTTTCCTATGATTTTAGCAGCAGCCTCAGAGCCTTCGGCTAATATATTTCCGATTCCTTCTCTTTTGGCAATCCTATTAATCATATCTAGAATAGCCTCTTGGTTTCCGTAGGAAAAATTTGTTCCATCAAAGTCATCTTCATTGAGAATTCCATTTTCAAAGCATTCCATAGCAAAGGCTACTGTCATACCTGCACTTATTGTATCCATGCCAAGTCTGTTGCAAAGTTCATTTGCCTTGGCTATTATTTCTAAATTATCATTTCCACAAAGGGAGCCAAAGGAAGCCACGGTTTCATATTCAGGTCCGCCATATTTTCCTTCCACCTTAATATCCTTGGTTTGAACTTCAACCTTTCTCTTACATCTGACTGCACAGGCATAACAGCCCACTCTTTTCTTTAAAATTGTATCCACCATTTTTTCAGCACTTATATTTTCAGCGTTATCAAATTCACCATCATTAAAGTTCCTGGTGGGTAAGATGCCTCCTGCATTATTACTCATTATTCCTGCTACAGTTCCGTATTCGTAAAGTCCCCTAGTCAAGGGATTTTTCATGTAATAGCTCAAAAAGGATTTCCCTATTTTACTTATCCTTTCATTATCATGAAATGGTATTTTTTTAGTTCCCTTTACTACAACTGCCCTTAAGCCCTTAGAGCCCATCACTGCACCCAGTCCATTACGTCCATTGGCATGTTTAAGCCCATTTAGAATACATGCATATTTTACAAGATTTTCTCCTGCAGGACCTATTTGTAAAACCTTTACAGACTTATCCTTAAGCTCACGAAATATGGCCTCTTGAGAGTCTCCTGTTTCCATTCCCCATATTACCTTTGCACTTCTAATCTCTATTTTATCATCATTTATATAAATATATACGGGAATAGATGACTTCCCCTCAATGATTATTCCATCATACCCCGCCTTTTTAAGCTCTGGACCCCAGAATCCACCGGCTTCAGATTGTCCATATCCTCCAGTCAAAGGCGACTTAGCACCTACTGCAAATCTAGGTACACCTGCAACAGGCAACCCTGTCAAAATTCCTGCAGCAATTATCAATTTATTTTCTTCTCCAAGGGGGTCAATATTTGCCTTTACTTCCTTTAAAAGATAATGGGCAATAAAGCCTTTACCTCCCATATAAGTTCTATAAAAGATTTCATCTGGCTTTTCAATATTTATACTTTTATCTGAAAGATTTATTCTAATAATTTTTCCTAAAAATCCATAATTCAAATTAATATTCCCCCTTAGTTTTTGATAAATCATAATATCCTATCTTAACAAACTTTTCCAATTCATCTGGCGGATATGGCCTATTAATATAATATCCTTGGATTTTATCACAATTTTTCTCTTCTAAAATCTCTATCTGTTCTTTTTCTTCTACCCCTTCTGCTACAACATCAAGCTTCATTTTATGAGCAAGTAGAATAATTCCTTCTAAAATCGATTCTTCATTGGAATTTATAGAGATTCCATCTATAAAAGACTTATCAATCTTAACCGAGTTAATAGGTAAGCTTTTTAGATAGTTTAAGGAAGAATATCCTGTTCCAAAGTCATCTATGGCTATTTTAATTCCCATATTTTGTAAAGAGCTCAATGTTTGTATATTCCAATCTATATATTTCATTAATACACTCTCAGTTATTTCTATTTCAAGAAACTCTGGAGCAAGATCACATTCCTTTAATATGGATTTAATACTCTGTAAAAAATTACTCTGCTGAAGTTGAACTGAGGATACATTAACAGCTATAGAATTATACTTATATCCCTTATCTTTCCATTCCTTGTTTTGCTTACAGGCACTTTTCAGTACCCACTCACCGACAGATATAATAAGACCTGTTTCTTCAGCTATAGGAATAAACTCATTAGGAGGAACATTTCCCCATTCAGGATGTATCCATCTTAGCAAAGCTTCAAAGCTTACAATTTTGCCTGTTTTCAGCTCTATAACAGGCTGATAATGCAGCTCAAATTCATTATTCCTCAGGGCATTTCTTAATGCATTACCTATTTTTGTTTTTCTAATAATTTCGTCTGACATAAGCTTATGAAAGAATTGATATTTATTCTTTCCTTCTCCCTTGGCCTTGTACATTGCTGTATCGGCATTTTTTAAAATTTCACTCACATCTACACCATCATTTGGAAAGATTGCAATTCCTATACTAGCAGTAATATATATCTTATGTTCCCCTATTTCCCAAGGATTCTTAAATATATCAAGCATATTCTCAGCTAAATTTGTCGGATCTCCAAAATTGGCTATAGGTGATTGCATAACAAGAAACTCATCTCCACCGAATCTAGTTACTATACCATGTTCTCCTACACATTTTTGAAGCTTCTTTCCCACTTTTACAATCAATTTATCTCCTAGTTCATGACCAAGGGTATCATTGATGTTTTTAAAGTTATCAAGATCAATAAAGAATACGGCTCCTTTTTTCAAATCGAGGCTAGCAGTACTTAAGGCTTTATTTAACTCCTCCTCAAATAAAATTCTATTTGGCAGATTTGTCAATGGGTCATAATAAGCCATATTGTAAATATCTTTTTCCCGCTTCTTTCGATCATCTATATTCTTTAATGTTCCAGCCATCCTAATAGGTCTATCATATTCATCCCAAACTGCAACTCCTCTATCGTGTACCCAGATATATGCTCCATCCTTTTTCTTAAAACGATACTCAATAATGAAATTTTCGCTTTCCCTTTTAAGGTATTTCTCTAAAGCCTTTATCACCATTTTCTTATCATTTGGATGAATGAAGCTTTCCCATATCTCATATGAATCCTGAATCTCATCTACTTCAAAGTCCATCATCTTTTTCCAACTGCTTGAGTGATACATCTCTCCACTTTCTATATCCCAATCGTATATGCCATCGAGGGACGCTGATATAATAAGCTCATGTCTTTGTTCACTTTGTCTAAGCAGTTCCTCGTTTTTCTGTAATTCCTCAAACTGTGATCTAAGCTCTTCTTCAGCAGCCGCAAGCTGTTGATATACTGCTGAAAGCTCATCATAACTATCATGTAGACTTTGCTCCATAAGCTTATGCTCTGTTATATCCTTTGATATTTCCGAAAATCCAATTATATTTTCATTTTTGTCTCTTATAGGAGATATTGTAGTTGAAACAAAAATTTCTTCTCCATTTTTAGTCACTCTTTCGGTTTCAAAATAATCAAGGGTTTCTCCAACGGTAACTTTTTCAAGAGCTTCATACATCTCATCTAATTTGTTTTTAGGAATAATACTAGAAATATTTTTAGGAACAATCTCTTTCTCTTTAAAACCATATATCTTTTCTGCCCCTGCATTCCATGTAATAACATTTCCCCTTAGATCCAATCTAATAATTGCATCTTCAGATGTTTTAATTATTGCCGCCAGCTTAGATAAATCCGACTCTATGACCTTTCTATTTTCGATTTCTTTTCTAAGCCTATCCTTTAATAATATTAAGTCACTTATACTTCTATCTTTAGTAAAAATTTTAAGCTCCAAGTAGAATAATATTATGAACAAGCATCCAGCAATTAAACTAATTAAAAAAATGAAAAATATGAGTCTGGCTTTATAATTAGACTGTAATCCAAGGACAATAGTCAAATAATTATCTTCAATATCTATTCTATCTTCATATGTATAGCCTAGATTTCTTTCTCCAATACTATAAAACTCTCTTCCCGAAGAATCCATTATAGAAACATAATATTTATCCCTAATATCTTGATTAATTTTATAAGAAAAAAACTTATTTAAGTCTATAACAGAAGCAAAAAATCCATCAAATTCATTGTTTTTGAAAATAGGATAATATATAGTTAGCCCTATTGTTTTATAATTAGAAAGCTTTAATTCATGGGGAGCACTTGCACTTATCATTCTTGTATCTATAGCTCTCTCCAATGATTTTGCTGCCCTGGGACTATTCCTTAGTGATTTACCCAGTGTTCCTTCATTCCCTTCTAGGGGATAGACCTTCTCTGTAATAGTCTCTTTATTTTTATGCTGAAAATACAATATATTTGGATATTTTTCTATAAAGTGCTTAGACAAATAATTAAACTTTTCTTTAGTCATATTGTTATCTAAATAATAATTATATCCAAATGATATTAGTACAGAGGTCTTTATATTTATATCCTTCTCTAATTCCTTTGATAAGCTTTTACCCACAAGCTTTATTTCTCTTTCAATCTTTTCCACTTGATATTTATAGTAGGAGACTTGAAAAACAACAAAAACTATCATCACTACAATAATCTGTACTAAGATATTTTTATATGTCCTATAAAAATTACTCCAATAGCCTTCGTTAAACATTAAATTTTTCATCTCCTTCTGAAAAATTTGTAAAAATTTGAATTTGACAATATTTTAATTTTGCGTCAATATATTCTATTTTAATATATTTTATTATAAATTTCGATATTTTTATATTAATTTATTTATAAAATTTTAATATCATTGTTATTGTATAGAGAATCCATAGTAAATGTTAATTTATACATATCAAAATATC
>JANQEZ010000242.1 GCA_028278115.1 Clostridia bacterium | reverse complement strand
CGACTTAATAATCGTTTGGACTTCCTTAGTTTCATCGTCATCCATCATAATCGGTTGAAGGAAAATAATGTCTCTTATCTCTATATTGGTATTATAATAATATTTTTCACAAGCCTTCCTTGCCATTTCTACATATGCTGTTCCTGGAAGGACATTTCTACTGATTATTTTATGATCACTCAATACCCAATGACTATGTGGACTCAGCTGGCTTTCATAAGTTATATTAAACATATTCTCCGAAAGTAAATGTCCAAGCAGCTTATGTCCTCCTGTTTTATAAACAGCCCTATTTTCTTCCATAGTTTCTGCATTTGCACTATCAATATCAATCCAATATCTCGTCTGCTTTAAAGGGTATCCTGGTAAGCTTACTCTTTTCCTATCCTGTCTTTCATAAATGGCCTCCCAGTTTACATGTCCGCCCCGTACATAAAGACTACATATTTCATCTAATATTTTTTTATAGTAATCTGGGGAAGCTGACATTAGGTCCTCAACTTTTTTCTCTACTGCTTCATCCTTTAGCTGTGTCTCTATTTCTGTAATCTCATCTTTCGAGCTGTCTTCTGGAGTCCCTTTGACAACCTTTATTACTCCATAATAAATACTCTCGTCTTCCAAATCTTTAAAGCCGTGACTATTGACTAATGATAGCTTTCTACTAAGCTCCTGTATACTATCAGCTATTATAGCTAATCTAAAGCTATAATGACCCCTTCCAGTAGTAGCCGTATAGCAAATATCCCCATAGTCTAATTCTTTATGTTTCTTAATAAAATCAGTATACTGAGCTGCTAATCTGCTTAATCCTTCTTCATCCTGCGCCGAAAGAGTAATCACTTGTGGTTGATTTTCTATGGCATCAGGCTTCCTGCTAATTTTAGGGGCCTCCTCTAAAACCACATGACAGTTTGTACCACTAAAACCAAAGGAACTAATACCAGCTCTTTTAGGATAACCACTTGTTTCCCATTTCTTTAATCTACTATTTACATATACTGGAGAGTTGTCAAAACTAATATGTGGATTAGGATTTTTAAAGTTTATACTTGCCGGTATTTCTCCATGTTTCATTGCCATTATTACCTTTAAAACAGATGCAATACCCGCTGCACCAACTAAGTGTCCAACATTAGTTTTAACAGAACCAATTCCGCAAAACTGCTTTTTATCTGTAAATCTTCTAAAGGCTCTAGACAATCCCTTTATCTCAATTGGATCTCCAATGTTTGTAGCTGTTCCGTGGGCTTCAATATATGAAATTGAATCTGCCTTAACACCTGCATATTCCCAAGCGCTTACAATTACTTCCTCTTGAGCCTCAGCACTAGGTGTAGTTATAGCCCCAGATGCTCCATCATTATTTATTGCACTTCCTTTAATAACTGCATGTATATTGTCATTATCCTCCATAGCTTTTTTCAAGGGCTTTAGCATGATAGCTCCTATACCTTCTCCCCATAATGATCCATTTCCATTACTGTCGAAGGTTCTCACTGTATTATCGGATGATTGTACCGCCTCCATCCCAGTTTTTTTTGTTGGAGACATCAATAGGTTAACCCCTCCAACGATAGCCATCTCACACTCTCCACTGTTTAATGCCTTACAAGCCATATGCATTGCAACAAGAGCACTTGAACAAGCTGTATCTATTACTATACTAGGTCCATGAAGATTTAGAGCATAGGATATTCTACCCGACAGAATAGAAGTCCAAGTTCCTGTCTCTTGGGCAAAACTCTTGTCTTTGGAATTTTCTCCATATTTTGATCTATTTGTATGGTCTATTCCCACATATACTCCTGTATATGTACCACTAATTTTTTGATGAGTATAGCCAGCATCCTCTAGGGCTTCCCAAGCTGTCGTTAAAAAGAGTCTATGACCAGGGTCTATCCATTTAGCAACGAATGGAGTCATACGAAAGAATTTTGGATCAAATTTGTCTACATCTTCTAAATAGCCGCCCATTTCAAATGGGTCTTCATCCTTTGAAATGTCATTAGGTAAATTGCCAACATATTTTCTTCTGTTTTCTGGAAATTTATCTATGCAATTTATGCCATTCCTTAAGTTATACCAATACTCATCTACATTATTAGCCTTAGGCAATCGACACGACATTCCAATTATCGCTATATCATCCTCTGAGCTTCTCCCCTTATCATCTATTTCATTTAATAGTTGAGTTGCCTCTTGGGGAGATATCTTTTGCTGTGAAACAAGTTTATAAATAATATTTTCTGTAGATACCATAATACAACACATCCTTAATTTCTTTTATTTGAATTTACCTTTTTCCTTAATTCTGAGGCTTCTTTTACAGTAATTTCGCCCTTTGCGAGGCTATCCATTATTCCTTCTATAGTCAAACTTGAATCACTTTGTTCTTCATTCTCCTTGCTTATATACCTTGCAATCTGTTCTATAGTAGGATAAGTAAATATATCAGATATATCTATAAATTCCCCAAACTCCTGTTGAAGCTCGTTTAGCAAGTTAGTAGCTATAATTGAATCACCACCCAACTGCATAAAGCTGTCATATACATCTATTTCGTTAATATCCAGTATTCTTCCCCATATTTTTGATACTGTCCTTTCTATATCCGTATACCTACCATTATCTCTTCCCTTTAATGACACGTTTATATGGTCTACAGGTCTTGTTTCTTTACTTTCAGATTTTGTTATAGAGTCCAGCTTTTTTATCTTTTTTTCAATATTTTTTCCAACATTAATACCTAGACCCTTCACTATTGATTTCATTATTTCGTAATCAATCTCTCCAACTATTATCCTAGTAATATCTTTATTTAATATCCTATTAAAAACATTTATTGCTTCTTTCGTAGCTATAGGCTTAAAGGGACCACGAAACTCAGTAAAACCATTTTCAAAGGCCATTCCAATTTCCTTCCATGGTGCCCAACTAACTGTAATAGTATTTTTCTTTCTTTTATTCCTGAAACTTGCATAAGATTCAAGATAGGCGTTAGCCGATGCATAATCACTTTGGCCTGCACTTCCCATAATTCCTATTATAGATGAGAACATTATAAAGAAATCCATATCATCTTTATCTGTCAATTTATCTAAAATCCATGTACCCTGAACTTTAGGTAAAATTACTTTTTTAAAAGTACTATAATCTTTTTTTAGTATGAAGCCATTTCCTGCTATCCCTGCACTATGTATTATTCCGTTGATTTTTCCATATTTCTTTCTTATATCTTCCAATACCCTTTCTGTATCCTGTTCATTTGTTATATCTAAGCTATAGTAATCTACCTTGGAACCAGTTTTTTCAATATCTTCTATGGCATTTATAATATTACAAAGCTTTTTAATACTGCCATCCTTTATAATCTGTGGCCATTCTCCTTTATTAGGTAGTTCTCTGCGGCCTATAAGACAAAGATTAACTTTTTTTCTAGAGGAAATATTCTTTGCCATCTCTAATCCTATAGCACCTGTTCCTCCAGTAATAATATATACGCCTTCATCCTTTATATAATTTTTCTTATCTGAAGCCTCATCTAAATTACTTTCTTTAAGCTCTTCTGTAAATCTTTTACCCCTACGATATGCTACAGTATTTCCCCTATTCTCTAGGTTTAATTCCAAAGCAATATCTTCCAAGGCAGTATGCTTATCTATATCTATACATCTAATATTTATGTTTTTATTCTCCTGGCTAACTACCTTAGCTAGTCCAAAGAAGGCTCCGTTATGAGGGTTTATTATTTCTTCTTGTTTTGTAACTTCATTGGCATAATCCGATACCACTATAAGCTCTATGTCTTTATTGTATTTATTTTCAACAAGTCCCTTTGTTAGATAGAAAAGACTATCTACCCCTCTTTTAAGCCTATTTGAAAGCTCATCGGTATTTTTTACTTCCTTAGCTTTTGTTATGGTTTGAAGATGTAATATTTGAGATATATTTTTATCTTTAATATCTTTAAGTAATGCGTTATAACTCTCCTGTGAACTGTCTATGACATAGGTATTTTCATTAACCCTTTCATATGAGCTGCCATATATAGCTTTAATCGTACTTTTCTCTTTGTTATCTAACTCTCTAACTATCTCTTCACCAATTCCAAGCTCATCCATAAAAACAAGAGTTGTTCCTGAATTTGATTTTTGCTGCATCTTTTCTGCTTCATACTCAACCCATTGGACTTCATAGCATAAATCCAATTTATTTGTTCTAAAATCTTTATCATGGACTTTTTTTATTGTGTAGTCATCAA
>JANQEZ010000221.1 GCA_028278115.1 Clostridia bacterium | reverse complement strand
GAATTTATGATTATTATTATCTGTTAAACCAATTTTAAGCTTCTCTGCTGTAATAAAATCAAGAAGAAAGGCATTAGAAAGCCCTTCAGTTATTTCATCCCCGGCAAAGGAAACCATCGCATATGAAGCTATAGTACCGCCTTTTGTTATAGCTATATCCGATGTACCTGCCCCAACATCAACAAGGGCAAGGTTTAATAGACGAAATTTAGGTGGGATGGCAATATTAATTGCAGCTATAGGCTCAAGTGTTAGGCTTATTACTTCAAGCCCTACATTATGAACAACAGTGTATAAGCTGTCAACTACTACATGGGGCAGGAAGGTTGCTAATAACTCTGCTCCAATCCGATTTCCCTTATGCCCCCTTAGATTACCAATTTGGTTTTCGTCAAGATAGTAATTAATAACTGTATAGCCTACACAGTAATATTTAGTTTCTAAATTATTATATGCATTTTCAAGTTCCTTCTGTGCCTCTTGAATGCCTTGGAGCTCTAGACTGTTTATCAAGGAATTATTTATGACCTTCGTCGAATCGATCTCATCTTCCACAAGGACTTTTTGAGTTTTTAGAGCTCTACCAGCGGCTGCTATAGATACATAGCTAAAGGTTTGACCATTTCTTTCTTCCAGCTTTTCCTTTACCAGCCCTACAACATTTGAAACCTTTTCGATATCGTGTATCTGACCATCGTACATTGCTCTGTCAGGGTGTTCCATGATTTCATAGTCAATTACTTTGTAAGTATCATCTTCCATTTTGGCAACTATACCAACTACATTTCTCGTACCTATATCAAGCGAAAAAATAATATCCTCCATATATCTCACCCCATTAGAATTATAATAAAAGATTTTTATAATACAGACAGGTATCTGTTAAAGGGCATTCTTCACACATGGGCTTTCTAGCCTTGCACACCCTTCTTCCATGCAGCAAAATCCAATGATGAGCCGTGGACCACAGTTTTTTATCAATATTTTTCATTAGCTGCTCCTCCGTACCTTCCACATCTTTGCTGCTTGCCAGTCCAATTCTATTTGAAACCCTAAATACATGGGTATCTACCGCTATAGCATCTTGTCCAAATGCATTACTTACAACTACATTTGCCGTCTTTTTACCCACACCTGGAAGTTCCATTAATTCTTCAATGGTATTGGGAACCTTTGAGCCATGCTTTTCGACCAATATCCTACATGTTCTGAGTATATTCTTTGACTTCATCCTATAAAAACCACAGCTTTTGATCAGTAATCCTAGCTTTTCTTCACTCAATTCCAAAAAGTCCTCGGGAGTGCTGTATTTCTTATATACCTCCGACATAACTTGATTTACTCTTTTGTCTGTACATTGAGCGGCAAGTATAGTTGAAATTAAAAGCTCAAAGGGCGAGTTATAAATAAGCTCAGATTCAGCATTAGGATAAAGTTCTTCTAATATTTTCAAGACTCCCTTTATTTCTTTTTTCAAAAGAGTTTTTTTCTTATTTCCCATATCAAAATCCTTTCTTTTTTCCATTTTCTTTATAACACTTATTTTATACGCCTATTTCCTAAAATATCTCAATATCACAATTCACAATTTCCGCCCGGTTATCATTTTCAATGAATCTAATTACATTATTAATCATCTGATTGGCATGCTTTGTAGATGATGTTACACAGGCAAATCCAATAATCCCGCTTCGCCATATATCGTTATGACCTACCTCGGCAATAGAAACGTTAAATCTAGATTGAATACGACATATTAAACTTTTGATTATCT
Organism: Clostridia bacterium; assembly: GCA_028278115.1. Taxonomy (GTDB): domain Bacteria; phylum Bacillota; class Clostridia; order Peptostreptococcales; family Caminicellaceae; genus JANQEZ01. The sequence goes on along the minus strand of JANQEZ010000221.1, from coordinate 4,478 downwards.
GTCTTTTTTCCTTTAAGGAGTTGATGCCAAATATAACTAGTTCAATTTCACAGCTCCCAATAATCATATACCCATCCTCATTCGTTTTTATGATTTTCCTTGCATAATACAATTATATTACAAAAAAAAACCTGCTTCAATCTTACATATCTAATAATTTTAGATTTGATGTCATATATTGTCAGGGGAAAAGAAATTTCTAAGAAGGTTTTAGGAGGGCTGTTATAATCAATCTTGGATTTTTCTAGCAAAAAATATAATTGAACTGTAGATTAAAATCCTCCAGTTCAATCCTTTTCTCTAAAAATAAAGACCAATGAATTTACTTCATTAGTCAACTTATTCTCCCACAGCTTTCTTTAGGTTTTCTATAAATATGTGATCTTTTTCAAATTTTTCAAATGCTTTTTCTGCATTAAAAATAAATTCTTTTATTGATTCTTGACCTTGTTCTAATTTATCTAATCTTATTTCAACTTGGTCCAATTTAGAAAATACTTTAACCATCATTCCTTGTTGTTCTATCTTCATTTCTTGTTGCTCTCTCTTCATTTCTTGTTGCTCTCTCTTCATTTCTTGTTGCTCTCTCTTCATTTCCTGCTGCTCTATCTTCATTTCTTGTTGCTCTTTCTTCATTTCCTGCTGCTCTCTCTCGATATTTTCAAGCTTACCAAGTATCGCAGCCAACATCTTATCTTGTTCCATTTTAAAGCACCCCCTATCTGTATTAATTATATCAAATAATCTTAACCTTGGTCAAAAGAATTATATTTTCAAAAACAATTTATTAATTTGTTTTAGTTGAAAGTAAAATTTAATTAAGGTTTATAAGCCTTTAGCTTTATATAATACTTGCATTCATACTTTATAGTACAATTAGGGCAATTGGGCTTTCTAGCTTTACATATCCTTCTTCCATGCCAGATTAATAAATGATGGGCTAGGCTCCAATACTCTTTAGGTATTGCCTTTTGGAGCTGTAGTTCAGTTTTTAATACATCATCTGCCTGTGCTAATCCAATTCTATTGGAGACTCTAAACACATGGGTATCTACTGCTATAGCCGGCTGATTAAAGGCATTACTAATAACGACATTAGCTGTTTTTCTTCCAACACCAGATAAAGTTACAAGTTTATCAAATTCACTAGGTACTTTTCCATTAAATTTTTCCTTCAAAGCTATGCACATATTCATTATGTTCTTTGATTTACTTCTATAAAGTCCTATTGATTTTATTTTTTCTTCTAAATCCTCTCTTGACAATGTTAGAAAGGAGTCCAAATCTGGGTACTCTATAAAGAGATTCTCTGTTACTGAGTTTACTTTCTTATCTGTGGTTTGAGCCGACAAAACAGTTGCTACCAATAGCTGAAAAGGGGTGTTATAATTGAGCTCACATTTGGCATTAGGATATTCTTTTTCTAATAAATTTATAATTTCTAATGCTTTTTCCTCATTCATATAATTCACTTCCTATATTTAATCAATTATTTCCATGCTGCTAGTTACACCTCTGACATAATCCCATTATACCCTTATCCTATCTTTAACCTATAAAACAAACCCATAAGGATACTTTAACTTTTGTTAAACCAATCTTATGGGTATCATTTTAATTTATTATACTAATCAATCATATTGTAAAGCAAGCTAATTATATACCTAATTCTTCCTTTGCTTCTTTAAAAGCATTAATTGCAAAGTCTAAATCTTCCTTAGAATGGGCTGCTGATATTTGAGTTCTAATTCTTGCTTTCCCCTTTGGTACTACCGGGTAGTAGAATCCAATTACATAAACACCCTTTTCAAGCATTTTTTCTGCCATCCTTTGAGAAAGTACTGCATCCCCAAGCATTATAGGTACTATTGGATGTTCTCCGTCTACAATCTCAAGTCCTATATCTTTGATCTTTTCCCTAAAATACTTTGTATTTTCTTCGAGTTTATCTCTGTATTCAGTGCTTTCTGTAAGCATTTCTAGAACCTTTAAAGATGCTGTAGCAATAGCAGGTGCTAAAGTATTTGAAAATAGGTATGGTCTTGAACGCTGTCTAAGTAAATCAATTATTTCTTTTCTACCACTTGTATAGCCTCCGCTTGCTCCACCAAGGGCTTTACCTAAAGTTCCTGTGATTATATCTACTCTACCCATTACATCGTTATATTCATGGGTACCTCTTCCTCGTTTTCCTGTGAATCCAGCTGCATGACAGTCATCTATCATTACTAGGGCATTGTATTTATCGGCAAGATCACATATTCCCTTTAAATTAGCTATTATTCCGTCCATTGAAAATACGCCATCTGTAGCTATAAGCTTTATGCGAGCACCATCCTTGTCAGCCTGTATAAGCTTAGCTTCTAAATCTTCCATATTATTGTTTTTATATCTATATCTCTTGGCTTTACTAAGTCTAATTCCATCAATTATACTTGCATGGTTGAGCTCATCACTTATTATTGCATCCTCAGCTGTTGTTATTGTTTCAAACAAACCACCATTTGCATCAAAGCACGATGAATACAATATAGTTTCTTCAGTACCTAAAAATTCTGTCAGCTTATTCTCTAATTTCTTATGTACATCCTGGGTTCCACATATAAATCTTACTGATGACAATCCATATCCCCAGTCATCATAGCTTCCCTTTGCTGCTTCCATTACTAAGGGGTTATTGGATAATCCAAGATAATTATTTGCACACATATTAAGTACGCCATTTACTTTAGTTGTGTCTATTCTACTTTGCTGTGGTGTAGTTATTACTCTTTCTTCCTTCCACAATCCGCTGTCTTTGATTTCCTGTAACTGTTTAGCATAAATCTCCTTTACTGATTTAAACATTTCTTCACTCTCCTTTATAACTTGATTATACCTATTCTATATCCAATTAAGTATTACCTTTCCTGATTGTCCACTTTTCATTATTTGAAAGCCCTTTTCAAATTCTGTATAGTGGAAATTATGAGTTATTACCGGCTCTATATCTAGACCCGATTGAAGCATTGAGGTCATTTTGTACCAAGTTTCAAACATTTCTCTTCCATATATGCCCTTTAGGAAAAGACCATTAAATACAATTTTATTCCAGTCTATTTGAGTTTCAGGACCTTGTATTCCAAGTAATGCAATTTTACCACCATGGAACATTGCATCTATCATATCATTAAATGCCCCGGCATTTCCTGACATTTCAAGACCTACATCGAAGCCTTCCTTCATACCTAATTCATCCATTACGCTTCTTATACTTTGCTTTGTTACATTTACTACTTTTGTAGCACCCATTTTCATTGCAAGCTCTAATCTATAATCATTAACATCTGTTACTACTATATATCTTGCTCCTGCATGCTTGGCTATTGCAGCAGCCATAATACCAATAGGACCTGCACCTGTAATCAGAACATCTTCTCCCAAGAGATCATAGGACAATGCAGTATGTACAGCGTTTCCAAGGGGATCAAAAATACTTAATACCTCCTCTGGTATTGATGGATCACAGAGCCATATATTTGCAGCAGGAATAGCGGCATATTCGGCAAAGATACCTGTCCTATTTACTCCTATACCTTCCGTATCTTTGCATAGATGTCTTCTGCCTGCAAGACAGTTCCTACATTTACCACATATTATATGTCCCTCACCTGACACTATATCTCCAACTTTAAGATCCTTTACACCTTCTCCAAGCTCAACTATTTCACCAACAAACTCATGCCCAACTGTCATTGGTACTGGAATAGTTTCCTGTGACCATTTATCCCAGTCGTATATGTGTACATCAGTACCACATATTGCAGTTTTACGGATTTTAACAAGCACTTCTCCTTCTTTTATTTCTGGAAAAGGAACTTTCTCTAGCCATAAACCCGGCTCAGCATGTTTTTTTACTAAAGCATCCATCATTTTTGACATAATATATCCCTTCTTTCTTTAATAAACCTAATTATTTGTGAAAATCAAAAATTCTAAAAGTGATTTTGATTTTTATATGAATAATTTAGGTATAGTTTTATATTTTAAAATAATTTATTTCATCATATTATAGATATGTGACTTAGAAACTTAACCTTTTTTCAAAATATTTCGTAAGCCAAAGCTACAATACTTAATTTGGCTAATAGCTGACAGCTCACAGCAGAAAAATTTTAAGGTCACACATCATAACATATAAATAAATCTACAGAATTTATCACAGTTTATAAAGTACTGAGAATTTTACTCTGATTAACTGGTTTCCTGTAAACTGCTTCAGCTCTATGTTTAATAATTACTTTAATGGTATTTTTTATTCATATTAACTTATAAAAGAAATTTGTATTTATTACACTTACATTTTAAATCTTTTGTTGGGTTTATGCTTTTGATATACATACATTTTTGATAATTTTAGTATACTATAAAATAACAAATAATCAAATAAATTATTAAAAATCTATTTTTTTCACCAATTTAAAAATGGCAGACTAAAT
>JANQEZ010000211.1 GCA_028278115.1 Clostridia bacterium | reverse complement strand
CATGTAACATGTTTACGCGGTAGTGGCTCAGTGGTAGAGCATCGCCTTGCCAAGGCGAGGGTCGAGGGTTCAAATCCCTTCTACCGCTCCATAAGTTAACTTACAGTTTGCAATTGAAAATTGACAATGGTATTGGTCAACCTTAGATGTCTATTAATTAAAGACCTAAAAGATTGACATGAATAATTGTAAATTGTCCATTGTAAATTGTCAATTAAACATGCGGGTGTAGCTCAGTGGTAGAGCCCCGGCCTTCCAAGCCGGTTGCGAGGGTTCGATCCCCTTCACCCGCTCCAAAATAAAATTCATGGCGGTTGTCGTCAAGTGGTTAAGACACAGGATTGTGGCTCCTGTATGCGTGGGTTCGAATCCCATCAGCCGCCCCATTTAAAAACTTGTTGGGGATTAGCCAAGTCGGTAAGGCAACGGACTTTGACTCCGTCATTCACAGGTTCGAGTCCTGTATCCCCAGCCATTTAAATTAAGCTATTAGGCACTAGATGATAACTACTAGGATTTATAGGTAGTTTTTTATGGTTTTGACTACAAAGAAATACGTGGCACGAGCTAGTAGCCAGCGGTGATCAGCTATTTTGACCCATTAGCTCAGTCGGTAGAGCACCTGACTTTTAATCAGGGTGTCCCGCGTTCGAGTCGCGGATGGGTCACCATAAATGATTGTTAAAATGTTGAAGGTTGAATGTCATAAGGTTTTAGAGTATACATGTAGGGTAATAAAATCTAAGACAGTGACCTTAAAACATCTAACATAAAACATTTAAACATTAAAACATATTTCTTATGGCGGCATAGCCAAGTGGTAAGGCAGAGGTCTGCAAAACCTTTATTCCCCAGTTCAAATCTGGGTGCCGCCTCCAATAATTCTATATAAATGCGCCTATAGCTCAGCTGGATAGAGTGTCTGACTACGAATCAGAAGGTCTGGGGTTCAAATCCCTATGGGCGCACCAAAATATATATAAGTAATCTTAGCATGTTAAAAATGCTGAGGTTACTTATTTTTTTGAAAATGTTTTTATTTTAGTACAATATGGTTTTTTTGAGGGAGTTTTGTAGGTCTAAAAGTAACAACTTTTTGTGATAATATCTATTCTATGTTAGAATTATATGGAAATCAATTCAATTAAAAGGGGGATTAGAAGTGAGAAAAATTAATTGGGTTGTTAAAAGTGCAAGTATAGACGATGTGGAAAGATGGTTTATTTTTGCATCAACTGTGAAGGAAGATTTTTATAACATGGATTTAGCTAATGATGAAAATTATCGTTCTTCTATGATAAAAAATATAGAAAGAGGAACAGCTATATATATTGAAGATAGTTCCAAACATGATTCTCCTATTATTGGAGCTATGACATATTCACCAAATCAAAATCATATTGGTTGGCTTGCTGTGCATCAAGATTATCGAAAAAAGAGAGTTGCATCCTTACTAATGAAACATATGCTAGGTGAATTGTCTGCGGCACAAGAGATAAGAGTAAAAACTTTTTTATATGATGACAAATACGGAAAAGCAGCACGAAATTTTTATAAAAAGCATGGATTTATCCCTAAAGATATATTGATGAAGGAGAAAGGATATCCACATCCTGTTCAAGTATTTGTTAAAACCCTAAAATAATTATGTTTTAATTCTTCTGGCTAATATAGTGCAGACTAAGGGGACATGAACTTGTCTTGCAAAAGAAGTTAGTTGTTAGTACCAGACAAGTACCTGTCCCTCTATTTGTAAAACAGATTAAATGCTGAAAAGTTTAAAAATACTTTAATTAATTACTTTGTTGAGAGAAATAGAATTGAGGTAAGCCAATAAGATTGAACTATACTAACTAAGTATTTAACGCATATAGCCTACATTTTTATTTTATTATTAAATTTAAAAATAAAAAACACTATAGAGCAGAAAGCAACTATAGAAAGGACTATATTATCTAAGCAAGGCGAATTGATTATATCAAAATGTTCATTTGTAATAAAGAATAATAGAGCAAATCCTAATAATATTAGTACCTTATTTTTATAGAAAAAACATCGAATAGTGAGTAAAAGAAATGCAGAAAACCTTAATGCGAAAATTAGAGTTTCTGAAGGGTCATTAAGTAATCTAGGTAGCATTAAAAGAATCACAGCAATATAAAACAATAAATATTTAGATATATCATTCATAGAAGGCACTCCTGTTATGTAGAATATTCTAATTATAGCATATTAAGGGGGTAAATATAAAGATAATTATAATACACTAAAGTGAGGCTTAGCGTATAATCTTAGATGGAATTAATTTCTTTAAGAAAGTTATACTTTAATCTCATACTTTTCATAGCAATTAATAAATAATCACATAGTATGTAGTGAAATATGGATTAGTTCTATAAATTTCTATAGATACTTATGTGGGAGGTTAAAAATTAGTGACCAAAAATAAAGCTTATAAAGACTGCAAATCTTGTAAATCAGATACTAAATTTACTGAGTGCAAACCTAAGCATTCAAAACCTCAAAATATACTACTCGAATGTGGGAAAGGGAGTGGAAGTAGAACATTTACATCTTCTGATAATAGTCCATTCCAGTTAGCTCATGTTACTGTTGATACAACCTTTTTAAATAAACCGGAAGTTGTAATAAAATTTTCTAGTCTTGTTAGAGTTGATATACCGGACGTTGGATTGATTAGATTAAAGTACGAATTATTTAGGACTAGTGATGGTAAGGAACCATTATCCGTAGGAACATGGGAATTTGAGAAGGTTATTCAAACTTTGCTTATTAATAGCATTGAAGAATCGTTTAATTTCACATTTTGTGAATGTTTAACACGTAATGACTGTTATGATTACTTTATAACTGTTACACCAGTTGAAGTACTTGGAACTACTAGTGCCACTGCAACAATCAGTAATGGTAGAATGGCAGCATTAGCACAGGATTTATATGATTCTTCAGTGAATAATCTAAAGAAAGATGTAACAGAATGTAAGTGCTTAGAGGTTGATAAAATATTATTAGCTTGTGGTCAAGGAACTGTAGCAGGACAAACTTTATTTTTTAATCCTACAGAGGCTCAATTACCAATAAGCTTAGCGCAAGTTACAATTGACACAGCCTGTTTAAATAAGCCAAAGGTTTTAATAGAATTTTCAAGCATGATCATCACTAGCATTACACCTTTCCCAAATATTGTATTACAATTTGAATTATTTAGGGTATGTGGAGATAGTGAACCAATATCATGCGGCATTTGGAGATTTGAACAGGTTATTGATGCTATTGATATAACGAGTCAAGAACAAAGGTCCTTTAGTTTTATATTCTGTGAATACTTAAATATATCAGAATGCTGCACATATTTCGTAAAAGTTACACCTGTACAATTGCAATTAAATGAAGGTGCACTTTCAGCTTGGAATATTTGTAATACTCACATCAGTGCCTATGCTCAATCATCAAGGGATGATAAACGCAAAACCCTTGAAGATAAAGGGGAGTGGGCTCTTGGGTATACAGAACATCCGAAACCTAAAAAGATATTGGTAGAATGTGGAAGTAGTACTGGGAGTAGAACCTTTGCTCAATCCAATGAATTTCCATTCCAATTAGCAAGTGTTACCATTGATACAACTGAGCTTTGTGAACCAATAGTTAATATCGAGTTTTCCAGTATTTTAAACTTTATGGCTAATCCTCAATTTGGTGCATCCATAGGCCAAGTAAAGTATGAATTATTTAGAACCTGTGATGGTTCAGCTCCTTTATCACTAGGTGTCTGGGCAGTGGAAAGATTTCCCCTTTTTGTGGATGAGACTACAGAAACCTTTGACTTCACTTATTGCGACTGTGTAACCTGTCCGGGCTGTTGTGATTATTTTGTAACTGCTACACCTATTGAATCACTAGCAGGAGACATCATAGGAGATGCAATCCTAACTGTTAGCAATGGTAGAATAGCTGCGTCAGCCCAAGAGGGATAAAAGAGATATATAGCTTCAGACTAAGGGACAGGGACTTGTCCGGGTAGAGAAGTTAGTGACTACCGACAGACAAGTCCCTGTCCCTCTGTTTGTTTGAATAATAAGAGTTGGCTGCATGGCTAGAGGAAACTAATTTCTAGGGATAAATTATGATTTGATCTCTTATTCTGCTATCAATTAGTAATATAGCTACATAATATGTAATGAAAAATAGAGTACTTATATATTTACTTATGAATATTGGTATAGGAGGTTGAAAATTAGTGACTTACAATAAAGATTATCAAGACTGTAAATCCTACAAAAGAGATAGAGAATTTGCTAAGTTCAAACCTAAGCAGCTAAAATCCCAAAATGTACTACTTGAATGTGGAGAAAGTACTGGATGTAAAACTTTTACTTCATCTGAAGATGACCCATTTCAATTAGCTCATCTTACAATTGATAATACTTGTTTAAATAAACCTAAAACTTTAATGAAGTTTTCTAGCCTGGTTAAAGTTGAAATTTTAAATGTACTTTTAAATTTGACAGTTAGATTACAGTATGAATTATTTAAAGTATGTGATGGTAAACAACCAATATCACTAGGAACTTGGTTGTTCGAGAAGGTTGACGCTTCTTCCATTTTCTTTAACAATATACAAGAGTCATTTAGCTTTATATTCTGTGAATCTCATACTTGCCATGACTGTTGTGAGTATTTTGTAAAAGTTATTCCTATTGAAATAACTAATGCTACAACAACCGTTAATAATGGAAGGCTAGCTGCATTGTCCCAATCATTATGCGATTCTTCAGACAAATTTAAATATGTGGATAAAAAAGACATAAACTCTAAATTCAATCAAAAACACCCTAAACCCAAAGAAGTATTACTAGAATGTGGTCAGGGGAATGGAGCTATAATTTTTAGGGAGCCAACTGATCCGTCATCTAATATAGCTCATATAAGTATAAATACAAACTGTTTAAGCAGAGCTGAAGTTTCAATAAATTTCTCCAGTACTATTAAGTTTGATTTTGGGGTAAATAATCTTATCCTTCAATTTGAATTGTTTAGAGTGTGTGATAGGAGAAATAAAGTATCACTTGGAACTTGGATGTTTGAAAGAACAGATGTTAATATTTTAGGTGTGATTGACGAGGCATTTAGTTTTATATTTTGTGACTCTTTAACATGCCCCGGATGTTATGATTATTTTGTAAAAGTTATACCAATACAAATAAGAGTTTCTCCGAGCTTTCAGGATGCTTTTGTATTAGTAGATAATGGAAGAATGTCTGCAATAACACAGGGTTCAACTAATTGTAATAACCATGAGAAACAGGTTTGCAATGATAATTGTGGATGTATAAATTGTAAATCCATTCGTACTAGATCTAAGAGTATGTTATTAGAATGTGGTATCGGAACTGGAAGTAAAATCTTTACACAATCATCTGAAGAATCTCTTTTTCAATTAGCCTATGTTATTATAGATACTACATCTTTGTGTAAGCCAGTAGTAAATATTGAGTTTTCAAGTATTGTGAGTTTTGAGAATACAACAGATAACTTAAGTGCAGATGGTAGATTACAATATGAATTATTTAAAACATGTGATAACAAAGAGCCAATATCAATAGGTGTTTGGTCAATAGGTAGGAGAGAGCTTTCTACCTTTGAAATTGAAAGGATAACTGGCTCATTTGATTTTACCTTATGTGACTGTACATCATGTCCAAGTTGTTGTGAGTATTTTGTAACCGTTACTCCGATTGGTATAAGTACAACTGGCATAAGTGAAGATTTTAAAGTGATGGTTAGTGATGGAAGAATAGCTGCATTAGCTCAAGAAAGATAGCAATGATATTATATTTCTCTGGTTTTATTAATATCGAAATACTGAATATTGCAAAACTTGAAAAGCGACAAAGCGTTTTAATTTAAAGTAGATAAAACTAAGGTTTTGCAATGATTCAGCTATACATAAAAGTTATCATTAGAAAATGAATCTACGTTAACTTTGTACTTTTTCAGTGGTTTCCCCTGTCCCTCTGTCTGTTACAGATTTAGGACTTTGTAAAGTTGGTGCAAATCGAAAAAATGAAAGGCCGCAAAAGCGACCTTTTTAATAAAGATAATTGTGTTGACCAGTAGGCCAAAGATAATTTTGTCCAGCAGTCCATTGACGAATGACACCATTCTCATCCCATATCTTATATTGAAAAGGAGCCTGTAAGACAATGTTTGTTGCCAAAAGATTAAGACTTGTATCTTCAACAAAATTATACACCAAGTAATAGTTACCATCATTAGCTTTGACTGTAGCAAAATAATACATAATACCTTTTAATTGGTCGCCTATAAAATAGCTGGCTATAGCGATTCCTGACCCTGGCTTATTTGCAAGTGTAGCATAGGGATTAAGTTTTTTAGCTGTTGCTAAAATGTCTGGGGGTATTTGAGTTGTATTTCTCATAAAATTGCCTCCTTGTTACTTTTTCAATTAATACATAATATGCTGTAGAGTTTAGAATTATTAATTTAAATGTTTTATTTAAGAATCTGTATTAAATTGAGGCTCTGCGGAGGTGAATAAGAAGTGAGTGAAACCAATGAACATAAAACTCAAAAGGGCAACGCTCCATATTTTATTTATAAAGAAAATATGTATGCTATTAAAAATAGAAGTAAAATCTATGACAATAGATATTTATATCAGCTTATGCTTAGAAAAATTAATCCCACGATTGAAAAACGAGAGTTTAAAACATATTCTGCAACTGTTGATTATGTAAGAGAGCAAATCAAATGAAATTATGATATATGGACGTTTAACCAAGAAGTAGTATTTGGTACAGAATCACTTTTTTATGTAATTACAGAAAATCAGATTACAATACGAATTGATTAGAGTTTGTGATAATGGAGTACCAAAATTCTTAGGAACTTGGATGTTTGAGAAAGTTAATATTCAAAGTGATGATTTAAGCGTAAAATCAGTGGAATCCTTTAATTTCATCTTTTGTGAAGGTACAACTTGTCCTGAATGTTGTGACTATTTTGTGACGATTAAACCAGTTGAAATAATTAATGGTTCTGAGACTGATGTCACAGCAACGATTAGCAATGGTAGAATAGTTGCATTAACTCAATCTTTATGTGAATGTTCAAATGATCAACATAAACCTAAGGATACCGAGCTAAAAGATGTAATATTAATGTGTGGTCAAGGAAATGGCAGCGCTATTTTTAGGAATCCAAGCGAGTCAGCGGTGCGAATAGCAAATGTTACAATTGATACATCACGATTGTGTAAACCAAAAGTCTTAGTGGAATTTTCTAGCATCATCAATTATGCTGTTACTGCAGATTCTAATGTTGGCTTTCAATTTGAATTGTTTAGAGTATGTAATAATGGCGAACCAGTATTACGAGGAAGCTGGACATTTGAAGTTGGACTTATAGAAGGGATTTTTGCATCGTCAACTGGATTCGGTTTTACTTTCTGTGAATGTGTCAATTTTTCAGGTTGCTGTGAATATTTTGTAGAACTAAAACCTATTGAAGTACCAGTAGGTCGACTTGATAATATAATGATTAGTAATTCCAAAATAACTGCTCTAGTACAATCCACTAAAACTCTTAATAGAAGTTGTAACTTCATAGACAGTGAAGATCATTACCCTAAAACTAAAAAGATACTGTTTGCATGTGGTAATGGGACTGGAAACAGAACTTTTACATCTTCCGATGATTCAGCCTTTCAGCTAGCACAGGTTACGGTAGATACAACTTGTTTATGTAAACCTGTAGTGAATATTGAGTTTTCAAGTATTGTAAGTTTTATTAGAACCTCGCCTAGTCTAGATCTAAATGGTCTACTTCTATTTGAATTGTTTAGAGTTTGTGACGATGGTCATGCTGAATCACGTGGTATTTGGACGGTGGCAAAAATAGATTTAAATTCCTCAAAGTTTACTGAGTCATTTGATTTTACCTTCTGTGAACCTATAAAATGCAAGTCGGGCTGCTGCACATATTTTGTAAAAGTTACACCTACTGAAATAGAAAATGGTCAAGTTTCAGTTAGTAATGGTAGAATAGCTGCATTAGTTCAAGAAGGATAGAAAAAAATATAACTTTGTAGTTAAATATACTAAATGATACAAAGACTTAAAAACTACTGAATGCTTGTATTGTTTAAAAAATGAGTATTTGCAAGCATTTAGTTATATATAATAAGTTATTTGGGACAAGATGCTTGTGTTACTGACCTATGCTAAATTTGCACTTTGCGAAGATTGGAACGGACAAGTCCCTGTCCCTCTGTCTGTATGGATTAAAGGGTGACGAGGACATATGGAGGTTTGAACGTGCAGGAAATTATTGAAGAAAGTCAGGCAGACTTCAAAAATAAAGGGCGGAGAAAAGTTATCACCAGGAAGTGGGTTCCTTTTCTAATAATAGGAATTGGTCTACCACTTATAATTCTTTTGATACTGTACTCAATTATTCTTGGAAATATGGATATTTCAGCTTCACAAGTATGGGATATTATATGGGCAAATAAAACCAAGGATGTAGCCAGTATTATTGTTCATGATGTAAGGATACCTAGAGCAATTTCAGGGGTTTTGGTTGGTATGCTTCTTGCAGTTGCCGGTGGAATTATGCAAGCATTGACGAGGAATCCACTTGCCGATCCATCTATTTTTGGTGTATCCCAGGGCTCGACATTTGCAGTGGCCATAGGATTAGCTTTTTTTCCGTCAATAACATCAACGGGTTTAGCTTTATTTTCCTTTGTGGGAGCTGAATTGGTGTATTGCTCGTATTTTTAGTGGGAGCGTATTCAAAGGGAGGCTTAACTCCTTCTAAATTAGCATTAGCAGGTACAGCCATAGGAATGCTTCTTAGTTCCTTTGCAACAATTATAGCCCTGCAATTTAATGTTTCTCAAGATATTACCTATTGGTATGCAGGTGGTTTAGTCGGGGCTGAATGGGATATTATTAAAGTTATAGCTCCAATTGCTTCAATTGGGCTCATCCTTTCTTTTTTTATTTCAAAGTCCATAACAACCATTAGTTTTGGAGAAGATGTGGCGATAGGATTGGGTACGAATGTAGGACTGACAAAGGCAGTGGGAAATATATGTGTACTTTTATTAACAGGAGCTGCTGTTTCAATGGTGGGATACGTGGGCTTTATTGGTTTAATCGTTCCCCATATTGCTCGCTTTTTGGTTGGGACAGATTATCGTGCTATTTTGCCTAGCTCGGCAGTTTTAGGAGCCATCTTATTGTTAGTTGCTGATATTTTAGCACGAAGTATAAGCCCCCCATATGACATACCCGTTAGTGTATTGACTACCTTTGTAGGGGTTCCATTTTTTGTTTATTTAGCCTCCAAGAGGAGGGCGAGCTTATGAATAAAGTGATTAAAAAACAATATTCTGTAATTATTATTTTATTTAGTTTATTGATTATCTCAATTTTAATTAGTTTGAACTTAGGTTCTATTAAACTTTCACCCTTTGAAGTTGTGAAAACACTATTTGGATTTGGAACAGATCAAAGTCAGCTTATATTGTTTGACTTTCGTTTACCTAGAATTATTTTAGCAGTTTTAATCGGTGGAGGATTGGCTGTTTCTGGTGTTATTTTGCAGTCTATCTCAGAAAATGATTTAGCAGCCCCTGGAATAATGGGTATTAATGCTGGTGCAGGTTTTGGTGTAGTATTGTTTATTTTCTTTCAGCACGGAAATACCTATGAAGCCTTTAGTTTCTTAGAGACATTATCAATACCCTTTGCTGCCATTGCAGGAGGACTATTAGCTGCTTCCTGTACATTTTTATTAGCATCTAAAAATGGATTAACTCCCATAAAGCTAGTATTAATTGGTGTAGCAGTAAATGCGGCCTTTCAGTCGGCTATTATATTTTTACAAATGAGGATGAAGGATTTAGCCTTAACTTCAGCTATTGTATGGCTGGCTGGGAGTATTTGGGTCAGCAATTGGGAATACGTTTTTACAACCCTGATTTGGTTCGTCCTTCTGATTCCCTTTGTTATCTATCATGGAAAAACCCTTGATGTAATACAGCTTGGTGAAAATAATGCAGTAGGACTTGGAGTGCCAATACATTTTAGTCGCAAGCTTTATATTGCGATTGCTGTTATTTTATCGGGAGTATCGGTTTCAGTAGGAGGCGGAATAGCCTTTGTTGGACTCATTGCCCCTCATTTAGCTCGTAGGCTTGTGGGATCAAATCATAGACGATTAATTCCCTGTGCTTTGTTAATTGGGTCAATACTCGTATTACTGGCTGATACCATTGGAAAAAATCTTATAGAAAATTCAGAAATTCCAGTAGGACTTTTGATTGCAATTATTGGTGCACCATACTTTATATATCTATTAGTAAAAACGAGGTGATATGTACTTCTTGGGAACAAAGAATTCTAATATTCTAGATTGGCTTTAAGCATGAAAATTTAAAAACAAGGGAGAAGATAAAATGAAAAAACAATTTACAGTCATGCTTCTAGTAATAATTGTACTATTTTCAGTGCTAGGATTTACAGGGTGTTCACAGAGAACATCGACTACAGCAGAAGTAGCAGCAAAATCAAATATAAAAGAAGATGAGTCGAGTTTTCCCATTACGATTAAGCATATTAAGGGAGAAACTGTAATCGAGAAAAAGCCTGAAAAGATTGTAGCTGGTGATTTTATGGTCCTTGATCATTTATTTGCTCTCGATATGGCCCCAGTAGCTTCAGGACATATTAAATTAGCAGAAGGTTTTCCACTCTTACAGTCTTATTTAGAAGAAAACTCAGATATTATTACATTATCATACAAATGTGAAAGACGGATTATTTTGCAAAAATTATTCAATAAAGGAAATTTAAAGTTAGAATAGTAAAAAAATTCAAAAAATTATTGACTGTAAACAATTAATGATGCTATTATATATACAAAGGCAAACGATTGCATTCATAAAAATACAAAGAGCTTATATGATATAAATAAAAACAATGTAAACAGTTGTTTTTTCTTTTTTAGAAAGCATATAAGTGTTTTTTTGTCGAAATTATGCAAACGATTGCACGAAGAGTAGGATTGAGCTTTGTTACTATAGAATGAAACAATCTGCAAAATTCAATTCTCAATAGCAGCAATTAAAAGGGGGAATAGAGAAAATGATATGGAAGAACAAAATAGGAGTTTCTTGGTTATTGGTTCTGGCAATGATATTTAGCTTGTTTAGCGGCCTGTGGCCATCTAAAATGATTCACGCCGATGAGCTAAAAGTAGTTCTTGTTGGAAGCCTACAGGATGAGTTTGGCAACTTAACTGAATGGGACCCTTCTTCAGAAATAACAAGAATGGCGAGTTTGGGGAATGGATTTTTTAGCTTTACTGGTACACTACCTCAAGGAGATTATGAATACAAGATTGCTGTTGGAGGAAGCTGGGATGAAAACTATGGTAAAGATGGGCAGTCCGGTGGTGATAATTTAAAACTATCCTTGGATGAAGAAACAGAAGTTACTTTCTATTATAACCATAATACCCACAAGATTGTAGATTCTAGCTGGTATAATGCCATAGAGGAACCTAGACTTCCACGGTTAGTAGGCAGCATACAGGAAGTAATCGGTGATGAGAGTAACTGGTCGCCGGAAAAAGCCAGTGCTTTAATGTATGATTATGATTTCGATGGAATATATTCTGTAACTGCTAAGGTAGCTCAAGGAGCTTACGAGTATAAAGTTACATTGGGCCCGAGCTGGGATGAAAACTATGGTTTAAATGGGGAAAGAGATGGAGGCAACATACCTCTAAATGTAAAAAAAGATACGGAAATCACATTCTATTATGATAGCAGTACCAATGAAGTTTATAGCGATTATAACCCTAGTGGAAGTGATGATTTGGTAGATAAAGCATCGTTATATCATGATTCTAGGGATAAACTATATCGTACTCCCTTTGGTGCAGTTCCAGTAGGGACTGAGGTCATATTAAGGCTGCGTACGAAATATGAGGATTTAACAAGGGCAAAACTGTATACGATTAACAATAATACAGGAAACTCTAAATACTACACAATGGAGATGGTAGGAAGTACTGAAGATAAGGAGTATAATATCTGGGAAGCTAGATTTATACCTGAAGTAAAAGGTGTTTACGGATACAAGTTTGTTGCTGGTGACGGTTCTGACAGTGCTGAATATGGGGATGATAATGGGTTGAATGGAGTGGGAACTTCCTTTGATAATGGAGCAAAGGAATTCCAGCTAACAGTCTACGACCCAGATTATAAAACACCCGACTGGATGAAAAGCGCAACGGTGTATCAAATTTTTCCCGATAGGTTCTTTAATGGAAATCCAGATAATGATGACGCTAAAGAATATGCAAGGGGATACGAAGCAATAGAATCTAAAAAATGGAATGAAATTCCTGATAATCCACGTAGAAAAGATGAATCTGGATATGATGGAGATGGCATCTGGAGCAATGATTTCTTCGGAGGAGATATTGAAGGGATAAGACAGAAATTAGATTATTTACAGGAATTGGGTGTAAATACAATTTATTTAAATCCAGTAGCCAAGGCTGGATCAAATCATAAATATGATGCAACGGATTTTAAAGAGTTAGATCCAATGTTCGGCACTCTAGAAGAATTTCAGACATTTACCCAGGAGCTGGAAGATAGGGATATGAATCTTATTATTGATGGAGTCTTTAATCATGTAGGGGATGATTCGATTTATTTCGACAGGTATGGAAAATATACTACAGTAGGAGCCTATGAATATTGGTCAAGGATATATGATGAAATGAATGAAAATGATGAACTAACCCAGGAGCAAGCCAAGGTTAAAGTAGAGGAAGAACTAATGGCTGATGGACAAATCTTCAGTGAAGAAGGCTGGCATAATTGGTTTAATATCGAAAATGAAAAAGTCATGCCAAGAAGTGATGAAACAAACCCCCAACAGGTAGATAAGGAATACTATAATTACCAAGCATGGTGGGGATTTGATAGTCTGCCGGAATTTAAATCCCTAGAACCAGAGGAAGCAATTGGATGGGAGGATTTTAAGGTAGATTATGCTAGTGAATTGAATAATAAAGAGTTGGCAGACTATATTATGTATGATGATGATTCTGTAGCTAAGACTTGGCTTTACAGAGGAGCCTCTGGCTGGAGATTAGACGTTGCCAATGAAGTAGATATGGAATTTTGGAGAGAGTTTAGAAATGAAATTAAAGATTCGGGTTTTATAGATAAAATAGGTACAGAGCCCTTAATCTTAGGAGAAATTTGGGATGATGCATCTAAATATTTTTTAGGGGACCAATATGATTCAGTTATGAATTATAGGTTCAAAGGTGCTGTACTAAACTTTTTAAAGAACGGTAATGCTGAAAAGTATATGGAGGAGCTAGAAGCAATTAGGGAGGATTATCCAAATGAAACATTCTATGCTTTGATGAACTTACTAGATTCCCATGATACTGAAAGAGCTTTATTTACACTAGGTGAAGATGCACATACCAATACTGCTAATCCAGCATCTGAGCTGGCAGTGCAAAGATTGAAACTGGCTGCTATATTCCAGATGGGTTATCCAGGAGCTCCCACTATTTACTATGGAGATGAAGCAGGGTTAACGGGATCGGCTGACCCTGATTGCCGCAGAACCTATCCGTGGGGAAATGAAAATGAGGAATTGTTAGAGCATTATAAGAAAGTAGGAAAAATCCGTGAGAATAATGAGGTCCTAAAATTAGGAGATGTAAAGCCCATTTATGCTAAAGGCGATATAATGGCATTTGCAAGGAAATTAGAGGATGATGCAGCAATTATTATTATAAATCGAGGTGATACAGAAAAGGCAATTGACGCCAAGGTTAAGGATTATTTACGTGATGGCGTATTGTTTGTTGATATGCTAAATGGTGAAACTACAGAGTATGCTTCAAAGGATGGAGTAGTGAATATTACTGTGCCAGCAATGTCCGGGAGGATATTAATTGCAAAAGAAGGTCAGGACCTTACACCAGATGAAGAAGTAACGGGTCTTGAAGTAAGAGAGGTTGGTGATACCACTGTATCCATTCAATGGGACGATGTAAAGGGTTCAAAATACAATGTATATAGAACCACCTTTAAAGGGGGGAATTATATACTTTTAAACGATGAACCAACTGATCAAGCAAAATATACAGATAATACGGTGAAAAATGCTACGATTTATTACTATGCAGTAACGACAGTAGATGACAAGGGCAATGAATCAGAGAAAAGGGAAACTAATGGAGTTATTCCCCATAAGGATATTAGCTTGGGATGGGTAGGAAACCTTGATGCTGATGATTTAATACCAGATGAAACCGTTATAGGTGTAGTATATGAGCTTGAAGATGTAACGGCAGAGATATGGATTGATGGGTTAACAGACGAGACGGGAGCAGGAGATGGTATAATTGCTCAGCTAGGTGTAAAGCATGAAGATGATGATTGGATATGGTATGAAGCAGAATATCAAGGTGATAATGGCAATAACGATGTATATGGAATGGGATTTATACCTATGGTCACTGGAAGGTTTACATACAAAATGGAATTCTCTACTGACCTTGGGAATAGCTGGCGTAGTACAGAAGCAGAGAGTATTCTTATAAAACCATCTAGTGATCAGATACCACCTCCACCTGCTGATTTAAAACAGCCTGAGCAGGAATCAGGTAGAGTTACACTTAACTGGACGGTGCAAGACTCAGTTTATAACACTGTCAGTGATGTAGTATACAATACCTTTGTAGCAGATATATACGGATTTGAAATCTACAAAGATGGAGAACTGCTTGATATAATATGGGATTCAGAAATAAGAACCTATACAGATTATTCAGTTGAAAACGGTACTTCTTATGAGTATACAGTTGACAGCTTTGATGATTCCTTTAATAGAGCAAGGGGAAATTCTATAGTAGTAACCCCAGAGCAAGTAATGGTTGAAGTGACCTTTAAACTCCATGCTCCAGATTATACACCTTTAGAAGAGCGAATTACAATACCAGGAAGCTTTTCAGATGCACAATGGGATGTTAATTCCCATGAAATGACCCGTGGTGGAGCTGTAACACCGGATTATACCTATACTATGGAGCTAGAGCCTGGTAGAGAATTATATTATAAATATGTACGCGGCAATACATGGGAGAAGGAAGGATTGGCGGTACATAGGGGTCAGGGGCTTGACGATGTAAGCTACTACGGTTATGGTGCTCCTGGCACAGACCTCCATATAATTGTTGAGAATCAAGGCGGCAATAAAATGATAGTTGAAGATGAAATACTAAGGTGGATTGATATGCCAATAGTATTTTATAATAATCCTGACGGGAGTGTAGTTGATACTGATAAAATAACTCTTACTGGAAGCGTTATTAAAGACCCAATGCTAACAATCAATGGCAAAGAAGTAACAGATATTATATACAATGAAGATAATAAGCAGTACGAATTCAAACATGAGGTAGTATTGGAATATGGTGAGAATATAATTAATGTAAGCTTACAGCCTAGAGAAGCAAATAAATCAGATATATTCAAGGGTGATGGCGGAGCTATTGGAAAGGCAACTAGAGATTATAAAATTACAGTGACTACTACAGCAGGTACACCATCATCTGATTCACATGGAGATTCATCTAGGGATTCCTCAAGAAAGTATTCAAAGACTTATTCCGATGATGATGATGTAAACCAAATGATTGATGATTTAGATAGTAATTTGAACTCCAATGAGGCATGGGATATTCTTAAGGAGATTGTAAATAAGGATATTTCCCCAGAGACAGCAGAAGAAGCCATGACAAAAATTATTGAGAGTGTTCAAAGTGTAAGTGATGAAATAACGGAAGCTATTGTAAATGTTCTTAATAAAACTGGGATAGTAAATAACATATATGTAAAAGCAAATCAAGAAAAGAAATTGATAAAGGTAGAAAGGGAAAATCTTGAATCAGCATTAGAGAGAATTGTAGAAAATATTGATGCTATGACAGAAATAATGAAAGCAAAGGGTGATGAAGAAGCTGGAGGAAAACTGATAGGGAATACTGCTGTAACCGTTGCAATAGAAGGCTTATCTTCGTATGAAGCATTAGAAATACCTATATCCACAGACTTTATGAAGAAGCTCAGGGAAACAGGCATTGGTATACAGTTTTTAACCGATAGTGAAGTAATAAAACTTCCAGCCGGTTCAATTGACTCAGAATCATTAAACATAGCTGAAGAAGTAAAGGTAACTATAAAGCATCTTAAATCTAAAGATGCTAAGGAATTAAAAGAAAAAGTATCAGCAAAAGACAGCCATCTAAGTCCTATTGGAAAAGTATATAATTTTAAAGCAGCTCTAACCGACGATAAAGGCGAAGATAAAAGAATTGGCAAATTTAATTCTAAGGTAAAGGTAGAGATACTGATGGATAGTGATGACTTGGTATCAATTAATGATAGGAGGAAAGCTGGTGTTTACTATGTAGCGGAAGATGGAACTATGGAATTTAAAGGCGGTAAATTCAGCGATACAGGAGTTGAATTTGAGACTGACCATTTTAGCAGCTATTTAGTAATGGAATACAACAAAACCTTTGGGGATATTGAAGATAACTGGGCTAAAGACTATATAGAGGTTTTAGCGGCAAGACATATAACTGAAGGAGTAGATAAAAACAACTTCAAACCAAAGGAGAAAGTAACTAGAGCTGAGTTTGCAGCTTTACTAGGAAGAGCCTTAAGTATTGAAAAGGCACAGTACGATGAAGTATTCTCCGATGTATCCAAGAATGCATACTATGCAGGTTATGTATTTGCTATGAAGGAAGCAGGATTAATCAGCGGATATGAAGATAAAACATTTAGACCCGATGAAGAGATTACGAGGGAGCAAATGGTAACAATGATTATGAAGGGTTATGAGTATTTAACTAGAGAAGACTTAGAATCTGTAAAACACTATGATAGTTCAAATTTCACAGATATCAGTGAAGCATCGGATTATGCAGTAAATAGCTTGAGAGCAGCCAAAGCCTTGGGTCTGGTAGCTGGAGCTGGAGATAATAGATTTAATCCCAAAGGAACAACTGATAGGGCATCGGTAGCTAAAATTATTGTGGAATTGTTGGAAGCGATGGGTCAGATTTAAAAAACAAAATAAATTGTAGAGAAGCAGACTGGTGATATATGTATTTAGCCAGTCTGCTTCTTTTTAATCTTTATGTTGATTATGCTATTTACATATTGTAATACAAAAGTCCTTATAATAGATAGTCAAGAGAGAAAAAATTAAAAATTATTTTTAATAGGACATATAGCTGTCATATTTAATTTGTTATAGTATAGATAAAAAGAGGAGAGTTCACTGTGAAAAAAGAATGGAGAAAACATGAGAAAAATATTTATCTTCCAAAGAGTAAACCTGTTTTAATAGAGATTCC
Organism: Clostridia bacterium; assembly: GCA_028278115.1. GTDB lineage: Bacteria > Bacillota > Clostridia > Peptostreptococcales > Caminicellaceae > JANQEZ01. The sequence goes on along the minus strand of JANQEZ010000211.1, from coordinate 6,122 downwards.
CAAATTTAATTATTTTACTATTAGAGGTAGTGGGAATCCTAATAATGATTTTTTTGGAGAATATGTCAAGGTTTTATACTCTCTTTCCTACGCTGTAAGGATGTCCTATAAATTAGATAATCCTCCTAAGGATTATTATGAATACACCGTTTATCCTCTAGAAGGTGTATGGGATATAGCAGATAAATCAAGTAAGAAGGGGGAATCCATAAATAAAGATGATCTGATTTTTGAATTGATGATTAGGCAGCCTGACTTTGTGACAGAGGAATTTTCTAAAGAAATAATAGACAGAACTAAGGATAAGAAGCCCCATAAGCTAATTGATAAAATAGAGTTTAAAATGATAGATGAAGGAAAATCCGTTCAAATCCTGCATTTAGGAAGCTATGATGATGAGCCGAAAAGCTTTGCTTTAATGGATAAATACTGTAGCGAGAATAACCTTGAAAGAACTTCTATGAAGCATAGGGAAATATATTTAACGGACTTTAGAAAGACTTCCCCGGAGAAATTAAAAACTGTTCTTAGATATAAGGTAAAGGAGATATAGTATGTCAATAATTACAGTTGATATAAATAATATTGATGAGGAGCACATATGCTGTGCCATTTCTGAAAGAAAAGGTGAGAATTGTGTTCCAAGCAAGAAAGCTTGGTTAAAAGAAAGATTCAAGGATGGCTTGGTTTTTAAAAAGCTTGATGTAAGAGGAAAGGTTTTTATCGAATATATTCCTGCTGAAAAGGCTTTTGCGCCCATTGTTGCAGATAATTATATCTATATTAATTGTTTTTGGGTGTCAGGAAAATATAAAGGGCAGGGTTATGGAAGTAAGCTTCTAAATGAATGTATAATTGATGCCAAGGAAAAAGGGAAAGATGGACTGGTGATTTTATCTGCTAAAAAAAAGATGTCATATTTATCTGATCCTAAATATTTAAAGCATAAAGGTTTCAAATTATGCGATACTGCAAAGCCCTATTATGAATTATTGTACATTCCCTTTAATAATAAAGCAGATATCCCCAGCTTTAAAGAGAATGCTAAAAAGGGTGAAATTGAGGAAATGGATATAGTCTTGTATTATAGCAATCAATGTCCTCATACAGCTAAATATGTACCTATTATTGAAAAGGCAGCTATAGAAAATGGTATAGGATTTCGCTCAATAAAGCTGGATTCAATAGAAGCGGCACAGAGTTCACCGGCGCCATTTACTACCTACAGCTTATATATAAATGGGAAATTTGAAACTAATGAGATACTTACAGAAAAGAAATTTATAAAGATAGTTAAGGAAAAAGGATTATTATAAATGAGGAAATAGCAAAATGCTAATTTGTCAAAGTAGCATATAGAGATGTCAGTGAAAGTAGTATATCTATATAGTCAATCCGTTGAAAAAAGATAATATCCATGATAAAATTATCTTAACAGCACTGTGGAAAAGGTAAGCTCACTATGGTCGGTTAGAGTTTATAATATTAACTTTTCTGCTTTGTTAAATAACCCTTCTATCGACAATGTGGTTAAAATTCAATTGCGATGGAGTGATTATAATGAATAAGATTTTGGATATTATCAAAAATCCAGTTCTTACCTACGAGCAAAGGGTTTTATCTTTGGCAAGGGCGGCAGAAGACTCAATTAATGTGTTAAACATCAGCAGAGAAACCCAGGCTTTAAGAGATGAAGGCGTTATTTGTGATTTGTTCGAGGGCCATGCCCCCTATAGACCTAGATATATCGTGCCCGATTATGAAAAGTTTATGAAGCAGGGGAGCAGGTTTTTAGATTTAGAGCCGCCTGTGGATTTACATGATGCCATCAACAATCTTTTGATTCTATACAAACATGTCCCATCTATTTCTTCCTTTCCAGTGTATATTGGAAATATAGATAAACTATTAAATCCCTTTTGCAAAGATGATGAGGAATCCTACAGGGCAATTAAAAGATTTTTAAAGCATATAGATAGAACCATTACTGATTCTTTTTGCCATGCCAATATAGGACCTGAAGATTCCTTGGCAGGCAGATTGATTCTTAGGGCTGAAAGGGAACTTAAAAATTCAATTCCAAATTTGACCCTTAAACTCAGTGAAGATACGCCCAAGGAATTTGTCTTAGAGGCTATTAATACTGCATTGGTTACAGCAAAACCTAGCTTTGCCAACCATAGGATGTTTTCAGAGGATTTTTCTGGCGACTATGGGATAGCAAGCTGTTATAATGGTCTAAATATTGGTGGAGGCAGCTACACTTTAGTTAGGATGAATCTTTACAAGCTTGCGTTAAAAATAGATGATTTTAATAATTATTTAGAGGTTGAATTACCTAAAGCCGCTCTTTGTATGTTAGACTATTTAGATCAGAGAGTTAAATTTTTAGTATATGATACACCATTTTTCAAAAACAATTTTTTAGTGAAGGAAAATTTAATTAATATAAATAAGTTCACAGGAATGTTCGGTGTTTTAGGACTTGCTGAGGCAGTTAACCATTTCGTCGAAAACAGTGAAGATTTAAAAAATAGATTTGGCCATAGTCAAGATGCCAATGCTATGGGTATTAAAATTATTGAAAAGCTAGAGTCAATAGTTAAATCCCATACCTTAGAAGAATTATATTCATCAGAGGGACATTATTTACTGCATTCACAGGTGGGTATTGATTCTGATTTAGATACATCACCGGGATGCCGCATACCAATTGGAGATGAACCTGAGATATATAAACATGTAGTTCAGGCTGCAAAATATCATAAATATTTCCCATCGGGAATAGGAGATATATTTAGTTTTGACAGCACCGTTAAGAAAAATCCATCCTATGTATTGGATATCATAAAGGGAGCATTTAGAAATGGCATGAGATACATTTCAGCCTATTCTACTGATTGTGATGTTATTAGAATAACTGGATACCTAGTTAAGCGATCTGAAATAGAGAAGCTTCAGCGTGGAGAAACTGCTCTAAGGAATACAGCAGCACTGGGTATGGGAGCCCTTGAAAACCAGAGAATATTAGAGCGGAAAGTTAGATATTAAGTCGCCACAGGCGACTTTCTTTGTTCTTGCTTAGAACTTACAACTTAGAACTTTGAACGAACAAAGCCTTTACATCTGCTTTGTTCCTAATAGATTGGAGATATTACAATGAGAGGCTATTTAAGAAAGATCATACCCTTTAGCTCAGTGGATGGTCCAGGGAATAGAACTGCGATATTTTTACAGGGATGCAATTTTAACTGCCTATACTGTCATAATCCTGAAACCATTGATATTGTATCTCCCGATAATCCAGTAGACAATGTTCAGTTTTTAGAAGCCGATGATTTGGTTGAAAAGTCATTGGAATATAAAGATTTTATTAGAGGAATTACAATATCCGGCGGTGAATGTACAGTTCAGATAGAATTTTTAATAGAGGTTTGTAAGAAATTTAAAGAAAGAGATGTAGAAGTATATATAGATACAAATGGACATTTATCATTGAAGTCCTTTAAAGAGCTTTCAAGGTATGTAGATAAGTTTATGTTTGATATTAAAGCCTGGGATGTCCATGAGCATCTTAAGCTCACAGGAGTGGGTAACGATAAAGTAATTGAAAACTTTAAATACGCAATGGGTATTGGTAAGATATTTGAAGTAAGAACCGTAATAGTACCTAAAATACTTGATAACCATCAAACGGTTTTAGAGGTAAGTCGTCTTGTAGCAAGCTTTGAGGATAAAATACGTTATAAGCTGATAAAGTTTAGAAATAAAGGAGTTGTGGGTAATATGAAGGAGATTAACACACCTTCCGATAAGTATATGTCTAAGCTTAAAACTGTAGCTTTGAATAATGGAATAGAAGATGTAGTGATTATATAGATAGATTAAATGACGTAGGAGAAAAAGATTTTAACAGAAGATAGCTAACCTATCAGGTCTTAGTATACTAGGATATGAGAGGTTTTTTTATTTATTGATAGAAATATGCACTTGTCTAAAATGGTTGACTGGTTAACTAATTTATGTTAAGCTATATATAGTTAACCAGTTAACTAAAATTAAAGGGGTGGATTATATGATAACAATTAAAATGCCTAGTATCAAGCCAGAGCAAATTAAGGATATAGATGTTATACATGCAGCAGACGATTCGAGGATTGGACTTAGTGTTCCTGAAATAGTTATGAGCTATGGTGGAGTAAAGGGAATACCAAAGAGCAAGCTTTTATCTTTACCACAAATCCTAAAATGTCTAAAAGAAATGAAAAAAACCTATAATAGCATAAGTAAGAATCCTAAGGAATTTAAAACTATTATGGACGAGAAAACTCTAAAGGAGTTGAAAGAATATATATTAAACCTTAAAATAGATGATATAGGCTATGCTACAGTAACGCCAGATTTAATATTTAAAGATAGGGTTGTTCTTCATAAAAATGCTATAGTACTTATTATGGAGATGAAGAAAAATAAAATCCATACATCTCCATCCTATACCTCTCAGAGAGAAATCATGAGGACATATTATGAGTTGGGCAGAGCAGCAAATAAAATATGTGACTTTTTAAGGGCTAGGGGTTTTAGTGCCCAAGGAGGACCAGCCCTTGGTGGAGATGTGAATTATCCTTTATTGGCAGAACGTTCAGGTTTAGGTGCCATTGGAAAGCATGGTTTGCTTATTCATCCTAAATTTGGGCCTAGTTTAAGAATTGGTGCTGTATATACAAGTATTGAAAACTTACCTGTGAAAGAAGAAAATGAACACCTATGGCTTAGATCTTTTTGCGATACGTGTAAAAGATGTGTTAAAAAGTGTCCTGTAGAAGCCATTTATAGTGAAGGCATTGTCAATAGTGACGGTTCAATAACTTCATCGGATTATAGATTATGTGCTACTCCCTTTGCCAAACAATATGGCTGTACACTTTGTGTTAAGAATTGTATATTCTTTAAAGGGAACTATGATAAATTAAGGAGTATAAACAAATGAAACCATTTGATATAGGAAAGAACATAAGAATAATTGCAAGAAATATAAAGAAATTTATTGATAAAGGATTAGAGGACCTTGATATTAGTGAAGGTCAATTTGAGTACTTTATGGTTATCAGCAAAAATGATGGAATTAATCAAAAGGAATTATCTGAGATGATGCATGTGAGCAAAGCTGGTGTTACTAAGGCTATAAAAAAGCTTTTATCAACAGGATTAATTGTGAGGTTAAAGGATGAAGATGATCTCAGGAACTACGGTTTGTATTTGACTAATGAGGGTAAAGAACTTGTGAAACGTTTTGAAGGCTATGAAGCTAATGTAAGTAAGATAATGTTTATGGGTATAAGTGATGAAGAAGCAAAAATCCTCTATTCAATAATTGAACGAATGAAGGAGAATAGTTTGAAACTATAGATATAGGACTTTACTAAAAGCTGAATATGAAGTATTTGGAAAAGACCATAAAATCCGGTAATTTATAGGAGGTTATGGTCTTTAGTGATTCCTATAAACTTGTATTTAGATGGGATAAATTGTATTGTTGATTATTTATAATATAGATGGAATAAATATGATATAATCGGGTATATAGTAGTTACGGGGGAAAAATGACTTTATTATGTGTTCTTAGACTATTTACAATTTACCCAATTAAAGGTGCTTTAAGCTGGGATGGGAGTAAAATTATAGTAGGAAGGATAAATAACATGGATAAGCGACCGATTAGTTTAAAGTGGATGAGGATTTCAAGGCAAATACGAGAAAGACTGCTATGTAATATATTTTGTATTAACTGTGGAGATGCTGTTAAAGCAGTTAATTATTACGTAGAGGAAGAAATTAGAGGACTTATAATACATGGTAAATGTGCAGACTGTGGAGCAGATGTAAAAAGAATTGTTGGAAATGAATAGCAAATAACCATATAAAAGAACACCTGCATTCATTTAGCGGATGTTCTTTTAGCATGTTTAATTATTAGAGCAATAGGTATAATAACTAGGGTAAATAACAGTTATTATATATAGTTTATATAGGGTTTTTAGAGTAAAACTTAACTTATACATGACCCAAATATGTGATGATTCTAGGCATTTTGGGGTGTGTATAAGTTGTAGTTTTACCTA
>JANQEZ010000175.1 GCA_028278115.1 Clostridia bacterium | reverse complement strand
CTAGGTCCTACTTTTACGTTAAAGAAAAAAGTTTACAAAAATTTAATGTTAGCAACAAAATTGTAACAAATACAGGTATAGATGTTTGCTTTTACAAATTAATATGATATATAGATGTGTGACCGAGAAGTTTTAATTTAAATGTTTTGCTGTGAGCTGTCAGCTATTAGCTATTAGCCAAATAGGCATTGTAGTTTTAGCTAAGGAATATTTCAAAAAAAGGTTAAATTTCTAAGTCACACATCCATATACAAATTAAGTTTTAAAAGCCAACATCTTGAACTAATAAATTTCATAAATCTAATTTAGCAAAAATGCTTATTAAATAGGATAATTATGGGATTTGCTTTAACTGTAAAATCTGAAGGGAGGATAATAATGCATAAATATATATTTAAAAGACTATTGCTCCTTATTCCAGTATTACTAGGAGTTACATTTATAGTTTTTACAATCATGTCATTTACACCTGGTGATCCAGCACAGTTAATGCTTGGAGAGAGTGCACCACCAGATGCTGTTGAACAGCTTAGACAAGAGATGGGATTGGATGATCCATTCCTAGTGCAATATCTTAGGTTTGTAGGTAACGCAGTAAGAGGAGATTTTGGTAGGTCCTTTTCTACTAAAAGACCAGTTTTTGCAGAGATATTTGCAAGATTCCCAAATACTTTAGCACTTGCAGCAGTTGGAGTAGCAATTGCGGTTGCCATAGGTATACCCGTCGGTATTATCTCAGCAACTAAGCAGTATTCATTAATGGATAGTATCAGTATGATTGCAGCATTACTTGGTGTATCTATGCCAAACTTCTGGTTAGGTCTTATGCTTATATTAGTATTTTCAGTTGGTTTAGGATGGCTGCCATTTGCAGGCTTTGAAAGTGCAAAGAGTATTATACTACCTGCCATTACCTTAGGTACAGGGGCAGCCGCTATTATAACACGTATGACTCGTTCCTCTATGCTTGAGGTTATTAGACAAGACTTTATAAGAACTGCTAGAGCTAAGGGTGTTGCTGAGAAAAAGGTTATAAATAAACATGCACTTAAAAACGCACTTATTCCCGTTATAACAGTAGTTGGGCTGCAATTTGGATTTTTATTAGGTGGTGCAGTTTTAACAGAGACGGTTTTCTCATGGCCAGGAGTAGGAAGACTACTTGTTGAAGCTATTAGGCAAAAGGATACTCCTACGGTTTTAGCCTCAGTAGTTTTCATGGCTACAACATTCAGTTTTGTGAACTTATTGGTTGATATATTATACGCATATGTTGATCCAAGAATAAAATCGCAATATAGTAAGTAATTTTATTCAGGATATTTCTATAGTGAAATCCGATTGAAAGAAAAGGGAATAATCCCCTTGTGGTTTTAATAGAAGAGGAGGTATAAAATATGACTTCAACTCTAGCAGATAAGTCAAGGACTACTCTAAAGAAAAAGAATAAAAAGAGAAGTCAATGGGCTGAAGTATGGAGAAGATTAAAGAAAAATAAAATGGCTATGTTAGGTTTAGCTATTCTAGCCGTATTGATATTAGGGGCAGTTTTTGCACCTTGGATAGCAGATTACGATGAAGTTGTTATAAAATTAGATCTTGTTAATAGGCTTCAAGGGCCAAGTGCTGAAAACCTACTTGGAACAGATGAATTTGGTAGAGATATACTTGCTAGAATGATTTGGGGGGCTAGAGTATCCCTTAGAGTAGGTATCTTAGCTGTAGGTATTTCTATTTTAATTGGTGGATCTTTAGGAGCCATAGCCGGATTTTATGGAGGTAAATTAGATACGGTAATAATGAGGATTATGGACATATTCTTAGCCATTCCTGGTATATTACTGGCTATAGCAATAGTTTCAGCTCTAGGGCCAAGTCTTATTAACTTAATGATTGCCATTGGTATATCATCGGTACCATCCTATGCGAGGATAGTCAGAGCGTCGGTTCTATCAATTAGAGAGCAAGAATTTATAGAGGCTGCAAGGGCTATCGGAGCCAATGATACAAGAATTATTTTAAAGCATATCATTCCAAATGCATTGGCACCAGTTATAGTTCAAGGTACTTTAGGGGTTGCAGGTGCAATACTTTCAACTGCTGGACTTAGTTTCATCGGACTCGGTATACAACCGCCGGCTCCAGAGTGGGGAGCGATGCTGGCAACTGGTAGAGCATTCTTAAGAGATGCATGGCATGTAACTACTTTCCCTGGGCTTGCCATCATGATAACAATACTAGCTCTTAACCTTGTAGGTGACGGTTTAAGAGACGCATTAGACCCAAGATTAAAGCAGTAGTGTAGAAGGGAGTGACAAATAGTGAGCAAGAGTAAGAATAAACTTTTAAATATAGAGGATTTAGGCATTGAGTATGTAACGGAGGACGGTACGGTAAAGGCAGTAAACGGTATAGAAATTAAACTTAATGAGGGTGAAACTTTAGGATTAGTTGGAGAAACAGGTGCGGGTAAAACTACAACTGCTCTAGGGATAATGAGATTGGTTCCAAACCCTCCAGGAAAAATAGTAAGCGGTAAGATAGAGTTTGAAGGTTCTAATCTATTAGATGTATCAGAAGAAGAAATGAGAATGATTAGGGGAAATAAAATTTCAATGATTTTCCAAGATCCTATGACTTCTTTAAATCCAGTTATGACTGTTGGACAGCAGATAGCTGAGGTTATTGAAATCCATCAAGATTTAAGCAGACAAGAGGCAGCGAAGAAGTCAGAAGAAATGCTTGAATTAGTTGGTATTCCTGGATCAAGAGCAAATGATTATCCACATCAATTCTCAGGTGGTATGAAGCAAAGAGTTGTTATAGCTATCTCACTTGCATGTAATCCTCAGCTTCTTATTGCCGATGAGCCAACTACAGCTTTAGATGTTACAATTCAAGCTCAGGTTCTTGACCTGATGAATAATCTTAAAAAAGAATTTAATACAGCCATGATACTAATTACCCATGACCTTGGAGTTGTTTCAGAGGTTTGTGATAAGGTTGCCATAATGTATGCCGGTGAAATTATTGAATCTGCAACTCTTGAGCAGTTATTTACTAACCCTAGACATCCTTATACTGTAGGATTATTTGGTTCTATACCAAATCTTGAGGAAGAAACAGATAGATTAAGTCCAGTAAAAGGTTTAATGCCAGACCCAACGGACCTTCCTTCTGGATGTAAATTCCATCCTAGATGTCCATATGCTAAGGATATCTGTGCTAAGCAAGATCCAAATTCCACTGAAATCGAAGCTCAGCATAAGGTTAAGTGTTTAATATATGAAGGACTTATAGATGCGGAGGTGAAACGATAATGGCTGATAAAATATTAGAAGTAAAAAATCTTAAAAAACATTTTAAAACTCCAAAGGGAATGCTTCACGCAGTAGATGGAATAGACTTCTCTATTGAAAGAGGTAAAACTCTCGGGGTAGTTGGTGAGTCTGGTTGTGGAAAGTCAACTACTGGTAGAGTTGTATTAAGACTTTTAGAAGCCACTGATGGAGAGATTATCTTCGAGGGCAAAAATATTAGAATGTTTAATAAAGAGCAGTTAAGACAACTCCGTAGAGAGATGCAGATAATCTTCCAAGATCCATTTGCATCGCTAAATCCAAGGATGACGGTTAGTGAGATCATAGGGGAACCATTAAAGATACATGGTATTACTAAAAATAAAAAAGAGCTTAGCGATAAAGTATCAGAGCTTATGGATACTGTTGGACTTGCTGATAGATTGGTAAACACCTATCCCCACGAGCTTGATGGTGGAAGAAGACAAAGGATAGGTATAGCTAGAGCACTTTCATTAAATCCAAAATTTATAGTATGTGATGAGCCGGTATCTGCCCTTGACGTTTCAATACAAGCACAGGTACTGAACCTGATGCAGGATTTACAGAAGGATTTTGGACTTACTTATATGTTCATTACCCATGACTTATCAGTAGTCAAGCACTTCTCTGATGAGATAGCAGTTATGTATCTTGGACAGTTAGTTGAAAAGGCCCCAGCAAATGAACTATTTAAGAACCCAGTTCACCCATATACTAAAGCCTTACTTTCAGCTATACCAGTACCAAGCTTAACAAATAAGAAAGAAAGAGTAATTCTTAAAGGAGAGATTACATCTCCAATAAATCCTGACCCAGGATGTAGATTCTGTAAGAGATGCCCATATGCTGATAACTGTCCAACAGCAGAACCAGTTCTTAAGGACATCGGAAACGGACATTTTGTGGCTTGTCATTTAATACACGAATTAGTCTAATAAATATATAAACCAAAGGACAGAAAAATCTGTTCTTTGGTTTTTTTACTTCTAAGGAACTGAAATAAAGTATTACAAGGAAACTCTAAACTATCTTCTTATAAAACCCATTAGAAAGACCCTAACACTTGCAACTTGGAACTTAGAACTTGCAACTAAAAGCCAGCCCTTGTCCTTGATAATTCTATATGGATATGTTAGTATAACTTAATAAATTGAGTCGCTTTGGAGTTTTCCCAGAAGGAGTGAAGACATGTTGCATTTTAGGACGGTTAAAGCAAATGAAATAATGGAGAGAAATGTAAAAGGTCTAAGCCTAAATAGCACATTAAAAGATGCAGCTGCATACATAATTAAGCATAAAGTAGATAATATACCAGTTGTAGACGAAGACAATAGGCTGACGGGGCTTCTAACTAAAAATGATATCCTGGACAGTATTAATGATAAGGACTTTTCAACTATGATAGATAATATCAGATTGAAACCATATAAAAATATTTGTTTAAGGGAAGAAGATGCAGCAAATAACATTTACAATAAGAGATATGGAGAGCTTTTTGTGGTAGATAAAGAGAATAGACTAAAAGGAAAGATGAGTAAATCTAAATATCTTTCTGAGCAGATAGACTTCCTCTTATTAAGCATCAACTCCATTATTGAATCCACTAATCATGCAATAGTTGCTATTGATAAGGACTTAAACGTTATAATATTCAACAATGCTGCAGAAAAAATCATTGGAATAAAGGCAGACGAGGCTCTAGGTAAAAAAGTTAATGATGTATTACCTACATCACAATTACCCAGCATAATAGACAGTGGAAGAACAGATATTAATTCTCTTATATTTATTAATGAAAAAAAGGTTATTACCAATAGAGCTCCCATACTGGAAAATGAAGAAATAATGGGTGCTATAGCACTGTTTTTTGATGTTACAGAACATGATAATCTATTAAAAGAGCTTCAAGAACAGAAAAATGTATCTCAAGTACTAAATACTATTCTAGAGACTGTATATGATGGTATATTAGTTGTTAATAAAGAAGGTCATATTACAATGATAAGTAAGACCTATGAAAAATTTCTAGGGGTTGAGGGACAGGATGTAATTGGAAGACATGTAACCGACATAATAGAAAATACTAGAATGCATATAGTAGTTAAGACTGGAATTGCTGAGGTTGCCGATATACAAAAGATAAAGGGCAGTTATATGATAGCCTCTAGGATACCTATAATAAAGGATGGAGAAGTGGTTGGAGCAGTTGGCAAGGTACTCTTTAGAAATGTAGATGATTTGAATGATTTATACAAGAAAATCAATCTTATGGAGCAGGAAATACAAGAATATAAAGGTGAGCTAAAGAAGATAAATAAGGCAAAATACACATTTTCCAACATCATTGGCAGAAGTAAAAAAATCTCAGAAACAAAGATATTAGCCCAAAAAGCTTCCCATACAGACTCAAATGTCCTTATTTTAGGAGAAAGCGGAACGGGTAAAGAGCTTTTAGCCCACGCAATTCATAATGAGAGTGGTAGAAATTTTGCCCCATTTATAAAGGTCAATTGTGCTGCAATACCAGCAGAGCTGTTGGAGTCAGAATTATTTGGATATGAAGAGGGAGCCTTTACAGGTGCCAAAAAGGATGGTAAAATAGGAAAGTTTGAGCTGGCCGATGGAGGGACGATATTCCTTGATGAAATAGGTGATATGCCCCTGCATATGCAGTCGAAACTCCTTAGAGTTATTCAAGAGAGGGAAATTGAAAGGGTAGGGGGAACAGGAACTAAAAGGATTAATTTAAGAATAATTGCCGCCACCAATAAAAATCTAGAGGAGATGATATCTAAGGGTGAATATAGGCAGGACCTTTACTATAGGCTAAATGTCTTCACTATACTGTCTCCTTCACTTAGAGAAAGATCGGAGGATATAGTTCCTCTAAGTCAATACTTTTTGTATAATCTAGAAAATAAATATCATAAAAACATAAAGAAGATTTCAGATAAGGCAATGAATTGTCTAATAAAATATACATGGCCCGGAAATATAAGGGAGCTTGCGAATGTAATAGAAAGGGCAATGAATTTAGTAGATATGAGCGACACAATTGATGTTGAACATTTGCCTCAAAGAATTATTGGACGGGAATACAATAGAAATATAAAAAAACTAAAGGACACCCTTGCAAGGGCTGAAAGAGATGCAATTATTGAAAGTATTAGATTTACAAATGGAAATAAAACCAAAGCAGCTAGCCTGCTAGGAATTGGAAGAACAACATATTATGAAAAATTAGCAAAATATAAGCTTGAGAATATATAAAAATGGACAAGTTAATGCAAAAGTGTACTATAAATAGAACACAATTTAAAAAAACTAAAAATATAGTACCTATTTCCGAACATATTTATAGTTTATGCAAATAAATCGTTCTGAAAATAGAACATAAAACTCTAAGAAAATAAAAGAATCGTTTTCTTAGAGTTTTTTACTTGCAGGAAAACGCTCCTTTTTATCATAAGATCAATATAAATTTCCAAAATTATTCTGGCATGTAAATTGCTAATCTTATATAGCAAATAATATTTTAATAATAGCGATAAGCAAATTTATATTGGCTTTTAATATTGCTTATGTCTAGATGGGAGGAAATGTCGTGAATTCCAAAGTTATGTCAGCAGCCCAGGCTGTAGCTATGATAAAAGATGGTGATATGGTTGCTACAGGAGGTTTTGTTGGGAATTGTCATCCAGAAGAATTAACAAGTGCATTAGGAAAACGTTATTTGAATGAAGGTAAGCCTAGAAGCCTTGGTCTTATTTATGCTGCAGGCCAGGGAGATGGTAAGGAAAGAGGCTTAAATCATCTAGGTCATGAAGGACTAGTGGCAAAGGTGATAGGAGGCCATTGGGGATTGGCACCTAAAATTCAAAAGTTAGCTTTAGAAAATAAAATCCAGGCGTATAATTTACCCCAAGGAGTAATAGCACATCTATTTAGGGATATTGCAGCTGGCAAGCCCGGAACTATTACCCATGTGGGATTAAAAACCTTTGTAGATCCAAGAATTGAGGGTGGAAAGTTAAATGATATCACAAAGGAAGATATCGTTGAATTAGTAGAGTTCAGTGGAAAAGAATACTTATTTTATAAATCATTTCCCATAAATGTGGCTTTAATTAGGGCAACCTATGCCGACGAAATAGGAAATGCAACTATGGTAAAGGAAGCTGTTACCCTTGAAGTAACATCAATGGCCCAGGCAGTGAAAAATTCAGGGGGGATTGTAATACTACAGGTTGAGCAGGTGGTTAAGAGGGGAAGCCTAGACCCCAAGCTAGTCAAGATACCGGGTATTTATGTTGACGCCATTGTAGTATCTGATCCAGCTAATCATATGCAGACCTTTAAAGAACAATATAACCCAGCTTATACAGGCACACTTAGAGTTCCTATGGTTTCCTTAGGAAATCTTGATTTAGACCCAAGAAAGATAATTGCTAGGAGAGGAGCTATGGAGCTGATACCAAATGCTATAACCAATCTTGGTATAGGAATGCCTGAAGGAGTTGCAATAGTTGCCAGCGAAGAAGGTATCGGGGATGAAATGAACTTAACTATAGAATCAGGACCTATAGGAGGAGTACCGGCTGGAGGATTGAGCTTTGGTGCAGCGACTAATCCGGAAGCAATAATCGACCAAGGCTATCAGTTTGATTTTTATGATGGAGGCGGTCTAGATGTTGCATTTTTAGGATTGGCCCAGTGTGACAAGCATGGAAATATTAATGTCAGCAAATTTGGACCTAAGATAGCAGGCTGTGGAGGGTTCATAAATATTACTCAAAATGCTAAAGCAGTAGTATACTGTGGAACATTTACAGCTGGTGGACTCAAAACCAGAATAGAGGATAGTAAGCTCATAATAGAGAAAGAAGGCAAAATTAAGAAGTTTATAGATGAAGTAGAACAAATAACCTTTAGTGGAGAATATGCTTCCGAAAAGGGTCAAAAGGTAGTATATATAACTGAAAGAGCAGTTTTTAAACTTTCAAAGAGTGGTATGGAATTAATCGAAATAGCACCGGGAGTAGACCTACAAAGGGATATACTAGAGCTTATGGAGTTTAAGCCCATTATTAGTGAGAATTTAAAAGTAATGGATTCAAGGATATTTAATGAAGAGCCTATGAATCTCAAAATAGACTAAGGTTTATGATTATGAAAAGTGTAGACCTAAGAAGGGGGTTGAAGTGAAGCCGAAGTATGTATGGCAATCATATTTTAAAATTGTAAAAGTATATTAAAGGAGGAATTTGAATGTTAGGAGTTATTGCTATTATTTTAACCTTAGTTGCACTCATGTATTTTGCTTATAGGGGGGTTACCGTTCTTGTATTGGCACCATTATTAGCTATGGCGGCAGTATTAGTTTCAGGAGAGTTTCCTTCGTTACATGCACTATCAAACGTGTTCATGCCTGCGGCTGCTGGTTACATTGGAAGATTTTTCCCCGTATTCTTAGCTGGTGCTATATTTGGTAAGCTCATGGGAGTAACAGGAGCTGCAACAGCAATTGCCAACGTAGTAGCTAATACCTTTGGAGAAAAAAGAGCTATTACAGCAGTTGTAATTGCAACATCTTTATTGACCTATGGAGGAGTTTCATTATTCGTTGTTGTTTTTGCAATGTACCCAATAGGAGCAACATTACTTAGAAGAGCAAATGTTCCAAAGCGATTATTGCCTGCAGCTATTGCACTTGGAGCATTTACCTTTACAATGACTGCACTTCCCGGCTCTCCACAGTTTATAAATACCATGCCTACAGTATTTTTTGGAACAGATATTTATGCGGCACCTATTTTAGGTATTATAGCAAGTGCAATCATGTTATTTGGTGGAATATACTATCTGAACCGTAGAGCAGATAAATTAATGGCAAAGGGTGAAGGCTACGGGGATCATCCTAAGGAAAATATAAATCAACTAAATGAAAATATCCCTAGTCCTGGTATTGCAATAACACCAATTATTATTGTATTCATAGCAAACTATATTCTTACAAACTGGTATTTTAAAAGCCCCTCTGTTATAGCTTCATATGAAGCAGTAGGCGGCGGTGTAAATGGTACATGGCCGGTAATTATAGGACTTACTATCGCAGTGGTTTTCATATTAATAACAATGAGAAAATTCATTCCAGAAGTTAATAAAACTGTATTTGACGGGTCAGTAGGATCATTGCTTCCAATATTCAATACAGCAGCTCAAGTTGGTTATGGTGGAGTAATTAGAGCTTTATCAGCATTTACAACAGTAAAGATGGGTATAGTAGCTATGGCAATTCCATCTGTATTTAAAGTTGGAATTTCAACAACATTACTTGCGGGTATAGTTGGTTCGGCATCAGGTGGTACTGCAATAGCACTTGAAGTACTATCAGAGGAATTCTTGGCAATGGGAATAGCTCATGAAGCAATCCACAGAATTATGATAGTTGCATCAGGCGGATTAGACTCACTACCCCACTGTGGTGCGATAATAACTTTATTGGCAGTTACTCAGCTAACTCATAAGGAAAGCTATAAGGATATTGCCTTTAATACAATATTATTGCCACTGTTAGCAGCCTTTGTAATTTCAGTATTCTACCTAATAACAGGAATCTATTAAATACAGTGAATGAAACCAGTTATGGAAAGGAAAGTGATAAAGTGAGATTAAAGGATAAAGTAGCGATTGTAACTGGAGCAGGAAGAGGTATAGGTGAAGCTACAGCTAAGAAATTTGCTCTAGAAGGTGCTAAAGTAGTTGTGGCTGATATAAATGAAGCTGATATAAATAGAGTTGTTGAAGATATTAAAGCAAAAGGCAGAGAAGCAATAGGCATAGTAATAGATGTTACCAAAAGAGATAAAATAGATGAGATGATGGAAAAATCAGTTGAAGCATTTGGCAGTCTAGATATTGTAGTCAATAATGCAGGTATTACCGCCGATAGCACTTTACTAAAAATGACAGAAGAACAATGGGATAAAGTTATTGAAGTAAACCTTAAGGGTGTCTACAACTGCGGTCAAGCAGCAGCAAAAATAATGACTCAGCAGGGGGGCGGTGTGATTTTAAATGCAACTTCCGTTGTAGGGCTTTACGGAAATTATGGGCAAACTAATTATGCCGCAACAAAATGGGGCGTGATAGGAATGACTAAAACCTGGGCTAAGGAGCTAGGTAAAAAAGGAGTCCGGGTCAATGCAGTAGCACCAGGCTTCATACTTACACCCATGACAGAAAAAATGCCTGAAAAAGTACTTAATA
>JANQEZ010000133.1 GCA_028278115.1 Clostridia bacterium | reverse complement strand
GTTTATACTGAAAAAATTGAGGATTTAAAAGTTTATAACTTAAAATCAAAAATCTTTGATATGGTAAAAGGGCAAGGAGTGAAGCTTTTGAGTCACACAAATGAAATGACTTAAGGGACAGTATTCATTGAAAGTTTAATGAATCTGTCCCTTAAGTTGTTTTTGAGCCCCTTCTTGGAGGGGTCAGGCTTTAAAGATTTAAAGTTGAATGTACTTTATTTAGAACGAAACTTGATCATTTTCTAAATCAAGCAGTCTTTTTTTAAGCTCTAACCCACCAATTGACGAGAAGCCTGTGAGCTTTCCACTGCTTCCAATAACTCTATGGCATGGAACTATTATAACTATTGGGTTTTTCCCCACAGCACCACCAACAGCTCTGGACTTTTTAGCATCTCCAAGACTGCAAGAAACATCTCCATAGGTCAATATTTCACCAAAGGGTATTTCTGTAAGCACCTTCCAAACAGCTTCTTGAAAATCTGTTCCTATAAGATGGAGTTTCAAATCAAAAGCTCTTCTATCTCTATTAAAATATTCTTCAAGTTGATTAAAGGCCTTTAGATTTCTACTTCTCTCCTCTATAATATTATCCACATAAAAATATTTTTTCAGCCAATTAAACTGAGCTTCAGCATCATCATCTATAAAGTTTGCCATGCATATGCCATTATCGGTGGAAGCAAGAAACATCCTTCCAAAGGAAGTATCGAATATATAATAATAAACCTTCATATCAGTAGGACTTGTCATTGGTTTTCTCCTTTATCGTTTTTCTTAATTATACAGAGCAAATTGTATGACTTCAATCTGATTATTTCCCTCTTTCCTTACTTCAAAAACTCATGCTTCTCTTTACATGACATAGCTAACTGATTTGCTGCCTTCATTCCGCTATGGAGAGCCCCTTGCATCCATGCGTGGTTAGCCGAGGTATGTTCACCTGCAAAGAAAATCCTGTTATTATATTCCGGCTGGGTGACTACATATGAAAATACCCTCTTCTGTCCCGGAGTGAAATAACAAAATCCCCCATAGAAGCCAGGTGCTTCATTCCATTCAATTGTTTTAGAATCCTGTACAATAGTATCTAGAGAGCCATTAGGCAGACCGTGAACTAGCTCAACCTGTCTTATAATTTGATTAAAACGTCTTTTATCCTTTAAATTTCCTAGTCTAATAGCATCTTGAGTAAAATTATAGGATGATAGAAAAACTCCTGGCTCTTTGCTTGTGTCGACATTAGGAGTATCAGAATGGTCCGAAGGATACCATATACTTATAATAGGCAAATCTGTATACGAGCCTCCTCCATTAATTCTTTCCGAAGGACCTCCCATTTCCCAAAACCGCTTTTTACAAAGAAATAAAGTTCTTTGTGCAGCTGAATAACTTACCTCTCTTATGGCCTGCATCTTTCTAACACTAAATAGAGGAGTTATTTTCACCGTTCTAAGAGATGAAAATGGAATAGCACATACTACATAATCGAAGGAGTCCATTAAAGTATCCTTTAAGTGCTTATCCTTATATTTAATAATAATTCTATTGTCTTGTTCAGATTGACCAATCTCCGTAACTAAGCGTCCACCCTTCCATGTAACTCTACCAAGCTTGTTGGAATGAATGTCACTATATTCCTTAGGCTTCTCAGACATTAAAGATTTATAAAGTGCAAGGGGAAGGTTTACTGTACCCCCCACTAGCTCATAAAGAATTGAAAAGGCTAGGGGATATTCTTCTTGTAATATCTCATAATAGCTATTGTAGTAGAAGCTGCCTATAAAGGGAGAGATTGATCCAATGAGTCCGATTGCCCCTTGACTAAGTCCCATTGTTTCAAGCACCTGCCTAAGCCCCTGATTAGTCCAATATAGAAGATAGGGACTATAATAGGGCTTGATTTCTAGTATCTCCTTTCTTATAGCGGGATGCATAGCAGATAATGGTGTGCCTAGTCCGTAATCTATAAGATTAAACCAAGGAGCAGCTCTTTCCTGAGGTGTTAGATTAAACTGAGGATAAATCTCCTTCATGACATTTTTCCCCTCAGGATCGTTTCTTACCCTAGTATCCCTAACATATATAAATGCATTTTCATTATATTGAACAAAGGCTCTTGTATTAAGTGTAAAGAGGTCTATATAGTGCCAAGTGGTTTCATGACTTATAGGGATTCTCATTGGGCCCAGTTCGCCGTATAATTTTTTATCTTCATCAAAATAATAGGTATAAACTCTGCCTCCGATTCTATCGTCGAGAAAATCAAAGACCGTAATGTCAAAACCAAGTTTTCTTAGCTCAAAGGCTGAAGATAATCCTGCAAGGCCGCCCCCTATAATTCCAACCTTTATATTTTTAAATTCTCCAGGTTTGCCAATAGAAGTAATATCAGCAGGTGGACCCATTAGCTTTATAATATTGTCAAAATCCTCTGGTCTTTTAGCTTTTTTAAGGACAGCTTTCAGCATGGTATGCCTTTCAGCCTTTGAGGGGTTATTATTTTGAAGCATGGGTAATGCTGGTTCCGAGGGGACTAAAGGAGGCATTATGTCATCCATCATAAATAATCAACTCCTTAAACCCAGATTATATATAGAATGGAAAGTATATTCTATGGATAATTTGGGATATAATCTTCTTTTTAAAAAATATATTATAAGATTCATATAGTAGAACTTAATTTACATGTATTAATTGAAACCATTTTTTTGAGATTATAAAAATCAGACTTTTGCTAATAATAAGCATGGAGAAATTTGTTTAAAGACGTGATAATAAGGAAATATTAAAAAGATAGGAAGCTTTATCCCAGATTATTAAAAATAAGGCTTATACACTGTCATTTTACTGCTCAAGTTAACATATCTAGAGAGCTCTAAACCTGCTTAATGCATAGGTTTTATATCTGCTGAAATTCTTAAGATTAAAAGCATTTAAATATTTTTAAGCATGCCCCATATAATCTGGGTAGGATTTCAATTAATACTTAGAAAGGATGGTGAATCAACATGACAACACCCGCTGAAATAAGCGTGCCTAAGGAAGCGAAAAATTTACCTAAGGAAAAGTTTGATGAACTAGAGAATTTCATCAGCAGTCTTGAAACAACTAAAGGAGCATTAGTTCAAATTCTTCACAAAGCCCAACATATCTTTGGTTATTTACCAAGGGAGGTACAGCTCTTTATAGCAAGAAGGCTTGGCATACCCGGTGCTGAAGTTTTTGGAGTAGTGAGCTTTTACTCCTACTTTACTACTAAGCCCGTTGGAAAGCATACCATAAGTGTATGTATGGGAACTGCCTGCTTTGTAAGGAAAGCAGATAATATCATTGAAGGACTGAAAGAGAAACTAGGTATTGAGGCAAATGAGACGACTAAGGATGGGATGTTTACGCTAAAGGATGTTCGCTGTATAGGTGCATGTGGGTTAGCTCCAGTAGTATTGGTGGATGAAAAGGTGTACGGTAGAGTTAAAGAGGAAGAAATAGATGAAATCATTAACGAGTATCGCAAATAAAGTGTAATTAATAAATAAACGGAGGTGTAGGCAAATGGGAGTAAAATCGCTTGAGGATTTAAAAAGAATACGTGAAGAATCCTTAAACAGAGTAAAGCTAAGGGATAAAGGAGAAGGGGTTCAGGTAGAAATATTAGTAGGCATGGCAACATGTGGTATTGCTTCGGGAGCTAGGGAAACTCTAAACGCAATAGTTGATGAGGTTTCTAAGGAGAATATTGATAATGTGAAGGTTGTACAGGTGGGTTGTGTAGGCTATTGCCATTCTGAGCCCTGCGTTCAGGTTAATATGCCGGGAGAAAAACCTGTTTTATATGGAAAAATTGATGAAAAAAAAGGCCGAGAAATAGTTCAGAAACATATCAAAGAGGGAAAGAAACTAGAAGATTCAATAATTGATGTAACCTTTGAAAGAGCGTAGAAATCAATGAGGAATTGCGAATTATGAATTAAAAGAGATATAAATAGCTAAAGAGTAATGACTTAAATAATTATTAATTCTAAATTTATAAAGGAGGAGGTAGGATATGAGTATTCGTGCCAATGTTATGGTCTGTACTGGTACTGGATGTGTGGCATCAGGAAGCGATAGGGTAGTAGATAGACTAAATGAGCTAATAAAAGCCCGTGGCTACGACAAGGAAGTGCAGGTCGTTAAAACCGGATGCTTCGGCTTTTGTGAGCAGGGCCCCATAGTTAAGATAGAACCCGACGATGTCTTTTATGTTAGAGTTGAGGAGGATGACGTTGAGGAACTAATTGAAGAGCATATAATAAAGGGTAGAAGGGTAGAGAGACTTTTATACAAAGACCCTGAAAAAAGTGAAACAATAGAGAAGCATGAAAAGATGCCCTTTTATAAAAAACAACTACGTATAGCCCTTAGAAACTGTGGGCTTATAAATCCAGAAGATATATACGAATACATAGCATTAGAAGGATATGAGGCTCTGGGCAAGGTTGTTAGTGATATGAGCCAGGAGGAAATAATAGATATAATCAAAAAGTCAGGTCTTAGAGGGAGAGGCGGCGGCGGATTTCCTACAGGGCTAAAATGGGAATTTACAAAGAAGGCCAAGGATGATACAAAGTATATTATATGTAATGCCGATGAGGGTGACCCAGGGGCATTTATGGATAGAAGTATTTTAGAAGGAGATCCCCATAGTGTACTTGAAGCAATGGCAATAGCAGGATATGCTGTTGGTGCACAGCATGGTCTTATATATATTCGTGCGGAATATCCACTTGCGATAGATAGACTTAATATAGCTATAAATCAGGCTCGAGAATTAAACCTTTTAGGTAAAAATATATTTGGAACGGATTTCAATTTTGATATTGAACTTAAATTAGGTGCGGGTGCCTTTGTATGTGGAGAAGAAACAGCTCTTATTAATTCATCCGAAGGAAGACGGGGAGAGCCTAGATATAAGCCTCCATATCCAGCAAATAGCGGACTTTGGGGCAAACCAACATGTGTAAACAACGTGGAAACCTTTGCAAATGTACCTGTAATCGTATTAAAGGGTGCAGACTGGTTTTCATCTATAGGCTCTGAAAAAAGTAAGGGAACTAAGGTTTTTGCCCTTGCCGGTAAGGTTAATAATGTAGGACTGATAGAAATTCCAATGGGTACAACCCTTAGAGAGATAGTATTTGACATAGGGGGAGGAATCCAGGATGGAAGAAAGTTCAAGGCTGTTCAAACTGGAGGGCCTTCTGGAGGAGTAATTACTGAAGAAAATTTAGATACACCAATAGACTACGACAGCTTAAATGCTATTGGCTCTATGATGGGCTCAGGTGGTCTTATAGTTATGGATGACAGCAATTGTATGGTGGATATTGCAAAGTTCTATCTTGATTTCACTCAGGATGAATCCTGCGGCAGATGTACTCCATGTCGAATTGGAACTAAGAGAATATACGAAGTACTTAATAAAATCACCAATGGAGAAGGAGAGAAAGAAGACCTAGATATATTGAAACAACTATCTCCTATGATTAAAGATGGTTCCCTATGTGGACTTGGCCAAACTGCACCAAATCCAGTTCTAAGTACAATGAAATATTTTTGGGATGAATACATAGCCCATGTGGAGGATAAAGTATGCCCAACTGGAAGCTGCAAAGGACTTGCAAAGTTTAAGATAGACCCGGAAAAATGTGTAGGATGTACTGCATGTGCAAGGGTATGTCCAGTAGATTGTATTGATGGTGAGCCGAAGAAGACATATGTAATAGATGAGAGTAGATGTATAAAATGTGGTGCATGCTTTAAGGCATGTAGGTTTGATGCAGTAATAAAACCAAAATAAGGGGAGAGGTGAGAAAATGGCTGAAAATAAAGATATGATTTCTATAAGGATAAATGATCAGAAATTAGAGGTTCCTAATGATATAACCATACTTGAAGCGTCTAATAGAGCAGGTATAAGGATTCCAACATTATGTCACCTTGACCTTCATGATCTTAAAATGGTGAATCAAACTGCTTCGTGTAGAGTATGTATGGTGGAAGCACCGGGGAGAGATATGTTAGTTCCAGCATGTGTAACAAAGGTGCATGATGGGATGGAAATCCGTACTGATTCCTTAAGGGCCATTAGAGCTCGTAGGATGTCGGTTGAGTTGCTTTTATCTAACCATCCCAACGAATGCTTTACCTGTGCTAAAAACCTAGAGTGTGAGCTTCAATCATTAGCCCATGAGCTTGGAGTAAGGGAAATAAAATGGGCCGGTGAAAAAATGCAGTTTCCTAAGGACATGTCCAGCGATGCCATTGTCAAGGATGCAAATAAATGTATAATGTGTAGACGCTGTGAAACCATGTGTAATGAGGTTCAAACCTGTGGTATACTCTCTGCAATAAGTAGAGGCTTTGATGCCTTTGTTGGGCCAGCCTTTAATATTCCAATGGTAGAGTCCTCATGTACATATTGTGGCCAATGCGTTGCAGTCTGTCCAACAGCCGCCCTTACAGAGGTAAATCACACCGATAAAGTGTGGGAGGCATTAAATGATCCAGATAAATATGTAGTTGTTCAAACTGCTCCAGCAATTCGTGTTGCATTAGGTGAATTGTTTGGAATGGAAGAAGGTACTATAGTAACAGGAAAGCTTGCTACTGCCCTTAGACGTATGGGCTTTGACGCTGTATTCGATACTGACTTTGCAGCCGACTTAACTATTATGGAGGAAGCATCGGAGCTTATTCACCGCATAGAAAACAATGGAACACTTCCAATGCTTACTAGCTGCTGTCCTGCGTGGGTTAAGTTTATTGAGCATCAATTTCCAGAGCTTTTAGATATTCCATCTTCATGTAAATCACCCCATATAATGCTTGGAACAGTTGCAAAAACTTATTATGCTGAGAAGATAGGAATTGATCCACAAAAAATGGTAGTAGTTTCTATAATGCCTTGTATAGCTAAGAAAGCCGAAGCAAAGCGTCCAGAGCTTACTAAGGATGAGGAAAGTAACGTAGATATAGTAGTTACAACCCGTGAGCTTGCAGCAATGCTTAAGGAAGCAGGGATGGACTTCCCGAATCTTCCCGATAGTGATTTTGATAGACCTCTTGGAGAAACTACAGGAGCTTCCGTAATCTTTGGTACAACAGGAGGTGTTATTGAAGCAGCCATCCGTACTGCATATGATTGGATGACAGGAGATGACCTAGAAAAGGTCGACTTCAAACAATTGAGAGGTATGGAAGGCATACGTGAGGCGACAGTTAAAATAAATGATATGGATTTAAACATAGGGATTGCCCACGGACTTGGAAATGCACGTAAACTTCTTGAAGATATTAGAGATGGAAAATCCCAGTACCATGCCATAGAGATAATGGCATGTCCTGGCGGATGCATTGGTGGTGGTGGACAACCATACCATCATGGAAATGCTAAGGTTGTTAAAAAGCGTCAAGAGGCTATATATAGGGAAGATAAAAACAAGAAATTAAGAAAATCCCATGAAAATCCAGAGATAATAAAGCTCTATAAAGAATATCTTGGAAAACCATATAGTCATAAAGCCCATGAATTACTTCATACACATTATGAGGCTAGAGAAAGAATATAGCTAGAAGAATGGGGATGTCGGGAAATAGGAAAATAAGCTCCTTAAATTAAGAAACAAGTAAAAACTGCTAGGGTTAGATATTATCAAAGCATTCTTTAACCTAGCAGTTTCTTTTTTCAAATAAAGATTTTTATTTTTGGGAAGATCAAAAAAGGTGTCAGTTTTTCTATAGCAGATTTGTACCTATGCTATTTCCTCTACATTTTTACCTTGAAAATTCTTGATTTGACCATGTTCAAATCTGTGGTATTTATTTATATTGCGTCCCATTACATAAAGCATAAATTCATTGTATACTTTCTGTGATAAGCGATAATTAAAACGTCTGAATTTATTATTTTCTTTTATGTCTCCAAAGTGACCCTCAGTCTGAATCAACCCTATCTGTCTGTTTATTATACCCTTTTCACTTTGAATATTTTTATGAGATTTTTTCTTTAAGCTCTCCTAAATTTCGTTGATTTTCACAACCTTATTCTTGTTTTCATTCTATAAGTGTCAATAATAAAATAGTTTTCAACTGCTATCTGAACATTATATGCTGGTTTAAGCTGTCCATTTCTCATATAGTCATGCTTCATTCTCGTAAAGGTTGCCTGGGTATCTGTCTTTGAATAATCTTGTCCAAATTAGCCATCAAACCACCTGTTTTTTGTATAATTGTATCACTAATAAGTTGATACAGTTATACTATATTTCAATTACAAAAACAACTTTCTTTAAAATCTAGCTATTTTAATGGTTTCAGCCAACTATATCGCAACCATTTATTTAGGGTAGTCTTGCATCAATTTATTAATATTTTATTACATTTTACTTTTATTACATTTTTCTACAAATTATTACATCATTGTTATGGTATTCTTTTCAAGAACAAAAATCTTATGACAAGGAAAGGTGATAAAAAATGAAAAAGATTACTAGTATATTATTATTAACAGTATTAATGATTAATTTAATGGGTAGTTTTGTATTTGCTCTAAATGATGAATCAATCAAAACTACGGACATTAAAAAAACTATGGAAACATATTATGCAACTAATCTTTTATCCAAAGAAGCAGTGGAAGAATATACAAAACTACTTAACAACAAAAATATAAAACCATGGGAGTTTAAAAGAGAAAGAGAAAAATTTTTTAATAAACATAATATTGAAGTTAAAGAAACTTTTGAAGATACACGTTATTTAAATAAGAGCTCAAGTAGATACTACGAAGGGGAAACTAGAGTAAAGATGCGTTCATACACCTCTTTTAGTGATCCTTGGAATAATCAAAAAAACTATAGTACCGCTCAATCTCTTTTTCTGAATGCTTTCCTAGTAACAGTAGGTCTTGCTGGAAACGCTGGTGCGATATTTTCAGCAGTAGGTTCTATTTCAAGCTCATTTCTTGAGAATAATGCCGAACATTTTACGGATATATATATGGTAGCTAACAATAGTCATCTTTATGATGAAAAAAATATTGAAGTATATTCTCAAACCCCTTATGGGTACGAGTGGGTGCCATATGTAATAGCTGAAAGCAGAAGAACTGATACACATGTGATGGAGGAATGGTATTATAAGAGAAGAGCTAAGAATGCTTCTGATGTCTTTGAAGGTGTAAGAATGGAGTATGCTGATAGTTATGGTGATAATAATTTTCTTGAGTCATTGGCTAGAGGTAAGTATTTATCAGGAAACCACAATGTAGAAACTTTTAGATATTATACTGGTGATAGCTATGATATGCCACAAAATATACCTGGTGGTAAATATAACTTTTAAAACAGATAGAGTTTTATTTGTTATAAACAATTTTCATGTAAAATAATATATAACAAAGTTACAAAATAAATAGGGTATAGTAATTTTACTATACCCTTTATTAATTTCATTGGGGGGATTATTATCAAAAAAAAATATTTAGTTATTATTTTATCTATTTTTATTATATTCCTAATTTATTATTATCCACGAAAAGTTGTTTTTGTTGCACCTGGAATTATATACAATGACTCTGTTGTTATAAAAAATACTGATTTTAGATTAGAATTAAAATATTCAAATAGACTTTTGTCAGATAAAAATGTTAGAGGAATAATTAAGTTTGATAATAAGGTTTTCAATATACGCTCAATAAAAGACCATAAATTTATCACAAATCTAATGCTTAAATATAACGATAAAAAATCTCAACTACTTTTCACAGAAGTTCCAAGTAAATTGTCAATCAGAATATCGAAAGACTTTAAATATTTTTGGGGTGGATATAATGAAAATGACAGAAGATTATTTATAGCCTCTCCTTCTAAGACTACAGAAGAAGCTGAAAATATAGCATATAAGCTTTTAAAAAATAATTAAGTGAAATTTTTTTAAATATCCTAAAGATTAATTTAGGATATAATTAACTTCTCCACATAGATTCAGCTGTCCAATTGCATTCTATTGCTACGTAATGTATAATAATGGTATAATTTCTATTATTATAAATAAACACTGACTTTAACATTAAAATTTAATTCTTGGATTATTGGAGGAAAACATGACAAATAAAGAAGCAGAAATATTGTCAAAACTGAAAATAGGGCAAGTGTGGCTTACGGACAAATGGGTCTATGATGAAGATTTGCAAAATATAGGTACAGCACGAACTCATAAAAAATATGTTATAATCTCATCTTTGACACTTTAAAAACAGTAAAATCGTGAAAACCATGTATTTTCAATGGTGTTCACGATTTCTTTTATGCCTTAAAAGTGCGTAATGTTTTTCTTTTTTGTATGAGTAATAATTTTTTTCATTTTCTTATAGTCCACAATCTCAAAATCTGTTCTAAAACCAAATTTCTCATGAAGATCATCAGTTAAATCA
>JANQEZ010000127.1 GCA_028278115.1 Clostridia bacterium | reverse complement strand
TTATATGCATGTCCTATAACTCAACTGGTATATAAAGTTATAGGATTTTGTTTTAAAGATAAGTTACAGGACTGATTTTTGCGGTTTTTATGATGGTTTTAATATTTTTTTACAAGAGTCCGAAAAAACACCGTTTTAAAAGCTTTAAAATATAAGCTTTCTTACATATATTTACAATGAGTTTTCACCTAGTGACACGAATGCTGGTTTTAGGCCATATAGGGGTCTATTTGGTGGCGATTGAAGTTAAAAAGCAAAGAGAATTCTTTATTTTGGAAAAAAAGAATTCTCGCTTTTTATACTGGATTTAAAACAATCTTTTTATTTTGTTAAAGATAATTTCAAGGATATTTGTAATCTTATTGTTTTTTACTATTGTTTTTATATCTGAACCTAGTATTTGTTTTGTTTTTGCACCTTTTACAAAAGTAAATAATCCCCCGTCTTGATGCGATAATTCCCATCCATTTTTTTTCATATATTTTTTAAAAACAATAATATCATTACTATTTCCATCTACTTTTGCGTAATAATACGGAGTAAAATGAGCTTTACTGATTGTTTGATTTGTAAATATTAATGAAAATATGGAATGTACGTTTGCAACAATTGGTATCAATAAAATAAAAAGAATTATTAATAATAATATTTTTCTCATATTTCCTCCTCAGGGTTTTTATTCCATTTCGATAGAAGCATAAACCTACGTTTTTAGTTCTCAGCTACTCCTGGTTATCCTTAAACTAATTAATACTATGTTCATCAGTTCCATAACTTAATACTATAATCAAAGTCTTGAAATAGTCATGTTTAACCCTTTGTGTAACTATATTTATGGCAGAAGTACTTTGCAAATAATGTCAAGTGGACCGATTTTACACAAATGGTAGCCGTACCCCTATTATATGTTATGTTTTAGTTAAATTCTACATTTTTTTAATTGACTTTGCAAAAAAGTTAATATATACTTTCTTTGTAAATAAATTTAAAAAATGGAGGTTTTTATGAAAAATTATACTAAAAAAGCATTGAGTCTACTTACTTTATTAATTATTTTAGTTGCTAGTATTGGTTTATCATACGCCAATGATATTGATTCAGCTAAATACGAAACATTAAGAAAAGAAAAACTAATAGACGCAGAACAAACCGTAGAATTTTCAAACAGATCCAACGATGATATTGATTCATTTTTTACTGAAGAAGAACTAAAATTAATTGAAGAAAATTATCAAAAACGTTTAATCCAAGAAGAGAAAGATGATATGGAAGTAGGAAATATAGTTCAATCCTATTCTAATGCTGAAAATATTTATTCAAAAGCAATTTCTATTGAGAAATCAGACAAAATTGAATGTATGTTAGAAATTATTGATATTCTAGAAAATAAAAGTTTAAAAATTGAAATTTCAGATAAGGAAAAATTAATTTCTTTTTTAGAAAGATATGCACCATATTCTGATAATGAAATTTTAATTTCGTATTTGAAAGAAAATACAATACAGCAATTTGCAATGAGGTCAGATAATCCATTAAACTATTATCCAAGCTCTTCAATTGCATATGCTTATAGAAATTACGACAAAGCCATAATACAAAATTATCCCAATTTAGATCTTATGGGTGGAGATTGTGCTAATTTTGTATCTCAATGTCTATATATTGGTGGTATAGCAACTGATAAAGAATGGTACATAAAAAAATTAAATGATAAAAACCCAATACCCTCTTCTTCTGAAGAGTTAGATGCATCTTGGGAATTGGCTGATCCGAGTCCTTGGATTAGTGCTACTGAATTTAATACATATTGGTCTAGAAGAGCACTAAGAACAGAAGAACTAGATGCTACATATGTTTACAATAATCAAAGAACAGTATATAATAAAGATTTTTTCAAAGGCGATGTTGTTCAAATATTAAAGAAAAGATTATGGTATTATAGGGGCTACCATACAATGTTAATAACAAGCTATAAAGATAGAGATTTTGCATTAACTTATCGTTCTAGAAACAGAAAAGATAAAACTTTAAATAGTATTGCGGAACAATATAATTCATCAGATTACAAGTTCAAATTTTTTGGATTGAATTAAAATAGATCATACCTCATAGGGGTAGTACCAGCGAAGCTGTAATTATCTAAATTAACGAAAATGATAGTCAACAACGTACACAACGTATGTTTGACTATCATTTTTTTTACGTGGATTACTTATTAACTGACTCCAATTGATATAGTAGTCATAGTACACAGCCCAGTACCAGCGAAGCTGCTCTTATGAAAAACTATAATTC
The DNA here is from genome assembly GCA_028278115.1 of Clostridia bacterium. Lineage (GTDB taxonomy): Bacteria > Bacillota > Clostridia > Peptostreptococcales > Caminicellaceae > JANQEZ01. Next base: position 4,269 of record JANQEZ010000127.1, on the reverse strand, counting down.
TCCTAAATCATCGTCAACTATGCAGTAAAGCATAAATATTTTACTAGGGCTTGGAACATTTTACCCTATGACGAGATAATACAAAGAATTTGAGGTTTGTATATACCGAGTCTTCTTTCAAGTCGGTGGCTAACCACAGATTTATTTTTATCGGGGTACAGTCAGCATAGTCCTACAATGTTGGAGGTAGCTTTATATGAATCCAATCATAGCAGCATTTAACATATGTTATTCAACATTCAACGCTTTTTTATCCCTTATATATATTCCTACAATTGGTCTCCTTAATAAAAAATATAAATACAAAGCCTATAACTGCGGCTACAAAGGAATACATGAATGCTCTTTGATAGAGCTCTACAGGTGGCAGTATTCCTCCAAAGTTGTCAAATACATTTCCCAATAATGGAGGCAAGATAGCTGCTCCAAAGAAACCACCTATATTTACAATGGATGTAGACATACCTGCTATTTCAGGTGGATTGACCTCTTTAGCACATGCCCATCCCAATACGAAGGCCGGGCAGGTAAAGCCCATTATAAATAACAGGGGCATTAAAATGGACACTGGTGGCTTTCCACCATTCATGAAGACTAAAACAGCCCAGCATAAAACATATATAATTCCAAATGTCATCATAGGAAGCTTTCTTTTTTTAATACTGTCAGAAAATTTACCAATAACTATACTTCCTATAGCCATTCCCAGCACTGCAGCCATTGTATAGCTTGCGGCGCTGACCTTTGGTATATCATATACCTCCACTAAATAGGCCTCTCCCCATGATCCCGATAGAGTCACGAAGGCTCCAAAGAATCCAGCGAAAACCACAAACCCCGGCCAAGTTCTTGGATTGGAAACAACCTTTATTAGACCCTTCATAAGGTCTGGCTTTTTCTGAGTTGATTTTTCTATGGTCTTTCCCTCTATCTCAGCTATAGAAGGCAGTCCCATTTCAGCAGGAGTATTTCTAGCAAAGAAATAGCATAGTAATGCAATAAGTATAGAAACCACTCCTATTACTGCAAAGGATACTCTCCAGGTCAAATATCCAACCATTATTACCAGAGGAGCCTTTGAAAGCATTCCTCCTATGTTTCCGACAAATGAGGTTATACCTGACATGGTTCCAAATTCACTTTCCTTAAACCATTGCGATTGAATCTTTAAAATAGAAATAAATACAACTGATACACCTAGTCCTACTAACAGTCTTCCAATAAATGCCAAAAGTATTGTAGGAGCAAATCCAAATACTATTGAGCCTATACCCGCTACCAAGGTTCCTATTGTAACGGTCTTCCTTGCTCCCAATGAATCTGCAAGCATACCTGAAGGAATCTGCATGAGCATATATGGATAAAAATACATTGAACCAAGATTCCCAAAGGTTGTACCCGTAATATTAAATGCATTTACCAATTCATCCTTAACTACACCAACAGCTAGTCTGTGGAAGAATACTATAATATATGCCAGTGCCAGCACTCCCCATACAACCCAGCGATAAGACATAAGTTTTTTAACCTTTGCATTATCTAATTGTGACATTAAATCTCTCCCTTCTGTAATTGTTAAAAGAACGTTACATCCTCATAAGCTAGTCTAGAAAGTCCGTTACAGGTTACAGTCTTTTAGGTCAATTCTTATGGGACAGTTGCATTACTTTTAAGCAATGCTTTTAGGTCTTTAGAAATCATATCTCTATTAAAGTATTATATCTACTTATTTATTTTATAATATCCCCACTGTTAATTCTACGATTTTTTTAGTAAAGATTCAACTTTTTTAAGCTTTTTTTAATTTCGCTGTAATTTCACAGTTAAAGCATTGGGATTAGAGCTTCAAATCTTTTTCTCTAAGCCTCAAAGCCCGACCCAAATAACTCTTAACTACTAATTCTTAACTATTAACTGCCTTTCACCTGCTTCATGCTTAAAGATATCTTTCCTCTCTCTAAATCAACACCTATGATCTTAACATCTACCTCATCTCCCACTGAAACAACATCCATAGGATTTTTTACGAATTTATTACTTAGCTGAGAGATATGTACAAGACCGTCTTGCTTTACTCCTATATCGACAAATGCTCCAAAATCAACTACATTTCTAACTGTTCCCCTCATTACCATATCTAATTTTAAATCTTCCATTTTTAGAACATCACTTCTAAATACTGGCTTTGGCATTTCTTCCCTTGGATCTCTGCCGGGTTTTTTTATTTCTTCAATTATATCCTTTAATGTAGGTACTCCAGCTTCTAATTCCTCAGCCAGCTTTATAATTTTATTTTCAATAATCTTTGCATTATCCTTACTCGAATTATCCTCATTAAATTTAAAGGCTGCTAGGTCTTTCAAAGATTTTACGCTTTTTATGTTCTTTTTATTCTTCTCAGGAGCTTCATCACTTTCTATCTTGTATTCCAATATTTTCTCTTCTATGTTTTTAAGTTTACCTTCTTTAATGTCATCCTTAGTATATCCCAGCCTTTCTATAAATTTCATGGTTATATCATATGACTCTGGATGGACAGATGTATTATCTAAGCCATTATCGCCATCAGAAATTCTCATGAAGCCTGCACTTTGCTCATAAGCCTTATCTCCAAGCCTTTTGACCTTCTTAAGCTGTTCTCTGCTTGTGAATTTTCCGTTTTCTTCTCTGTATGCAACTATATTTTTTGCTATAGCCGATGAAACTCCCGACACATAATTAAGAAGTGATGGTGAAGCAGTATTTAAGTCAATGCCTACACTGTTTACACAGTCTTCAACTACATTTTTTAGAGTTTCTCCCAGTTTACCTTGGTTCAAATCATGTTGATATTGTCCAACACCAATGCTCTTAGGATCAATTTTTACCAGCTCTGCAAGGGGATCTTGAAGTCTCCTACCTATTGAAATAGCCCCCCTTATGGATACATCCACATCTGGGTACTCTTGGGTAGCAAGCTTTGATGCAGAATAAACCGAGGCACCCGCCTCACTGATAATTGTATAATACACTTCTTTATCTACGTCCTTTAACATATCGGCTACAATTAGCTCTGTTTCCCTTGATGCTGTACCGTTTCCAATAGGGATAATATCAATATCATATTTTTCTATAAGCTTTTTCATAACTGCCTTTGACTCTTTCACCTTATTTTGAGGCTCATTGGGATAGATTGTGGTATATTCAAGGAGCTTACCTGTTTCATCCAATACAGCTAATTTACATCCGGTTCTATAGCTTGGGTCAATAGCCAATACCCTAACATTTTTAACTGGAGGCGATAACAATAATGGCTTTGTATTTTTACCAAACACCTTTATGGCTTCTTCTTCAGCTCGTTCTGTAAGACTATTTCTTATCTCCCTCTCTATAGACGGTGAAATAAGCCTTTTGTATGCATCCTCTATGGACTGGATTAAAGCCTCTGTGGTAATTGCCTTTGGATTATGTATAACTTCATTCTTTAAATAAATTATAACCTTTTCATCTGGACTTACTACCTTAACCTTTAATTTCTTTTCCTTTTCTCCTCTATTTATAGCCAAGATTCTATGGTTAGCGATCTTACTCACTTCTTCGCTAAAGTCATAGTACATTTCATAAACTGTCTTTTCCTCTTCGTCGGCAGCCTTTGAAGAAATCTTGCCTTCTCTAAATCCCAGATTCCTTATTTTTTCTCTATATTCGGCATTATCCGATAGGATTTCTGCGATTATATCCTTTGCACCATTTATTGCATCCTGAGTTGTATTTACTTCTAATTCTTCATTAATATAGGGTTTTGCCAGCTCATCTACAGCACCCTCTGTTATTTCTTGATTTAATATCAGCTCTGCTAGAGGCTCTAGTCCCTTTTCCTTTGCCTTTGTAGCCCTTGTCCTTCTTTTTTGCTTAAAAGGTCTATACAGGTCTTCTACCCTTTGAAGCACCTGAGCCTTAAGTATTTCTGCCTTTAAATCCTCAGTCAATTTCCCTTGCTCATCAATTAATCGAATTACTTCTTCTTTCCTTGTTTCAAGGTTTCTCAAATATGTAAGTCTTTCATTTAATTCCCTAAGTACTTCATCGCTTAAGCCACCTGTCATTTCTTTTCTATATCTTGCGATAAAGGGTATAGTATTTCCGTCGTCTATTAGCTTTAGAGTATTAACTACTTGAGACTCCTTTAATTTAAGCTCCGCAACAATTTGTTTAACTATTAAGTCCATTAAATTCGCTCCTTTCTTTCTGATTTATTATAACATAATTTGGGTCTTGGGTCAGCTTTTG
>JANQEZ010000126.1 GCA_028278115.1 Clostridia bacterium | reverse complement strand
TATTAATATGGGTGAAAACAAATGGTACATCTTATATATTATTAAGAAAAATGAAATATTATTGGGAGAGAAATACAAATCTAGTGAATGTAATAAATATAAAATTATTAATAGACAAGAGTTAGAAAAGCGTGAAATATTTAAAGAGAAAAGTAAATTATATGATGAGAGTATTATTGTTTCAAATAAGCAAAAACAAGTTCAAGGATAATACAGTTAAAATTACAGAAGGTTAATGAATAACAGGAAAGTTAATGAATATATTAAAATGGAGTATTAAAAAAATCTCTTAGACTTTATATATGTATGTAATCAACTTTTTATCGTGCTAGAATGGGAGAAATTAACAAGCTTAGTCATGGTTAAAAATGGGTATAAAAAAACTAGGTTCCTAGAACCTAGTATTTCCAAGTGGTGCCGAAGGGGGGACTCGAACCCCCACGGTATTGCTACCAACGGATTTTGAGTCCGTCGCGTCTGCCAATTCCACCACTTCGGCTCATCTTGTGACAAATAACATCTTATCATAAAATCTCGTCTCATGCAAGACTTTCTTAGATGAATTTTAAAGGTGGTATATTTATAGCTTTGTATTCATAGAATTTATTTATAAAAAATTGACGTACATAAAATTTTTTATGTCGAACTGTGTTGAATGTGGCATATTATATATGATATACTTAAAAGTGTAAAAATTAGGTAAGGTGGTGGACAAATGGATCCAGTCACACATGGGGTGATTGGACTAGCGATTTCTGCATTTAACGGAGATCCTGTTAGTCTAAGTAATCCTATCAGTATTGGATGTGCAATAGGTGCTATGGCACCGGATATTGATGTTGTTGTTAGGATTTTCAAAGACGATTTTCATTATCTGAAGCACCACAGAGGTTTTTCACATTCTTTACCATCTCTTTTAGCTTTGTCAGGAATAATCACTTTGGGATTAGGAAGATTCTATGGAGATGTAAATTATTTAAGCCTCTTTATTTGGACATTTATAGGTGCATTTTCACACACGTTCTTTGATATACTTAATTCATATGGAGCTAAACTCTTGGCCCCCTTCACTGAGAAGAAGTTTAAGGCCAATTTATTAATGCTTTATGATCCAGTTATATCTATTCTGTGTATTTTGCTTATTGTTAATAGAAGGGTTAGCAGTGTATTCTTAACAGCTATATCTGGTATCTTTATTATGTACCTAGCTGGTAGATATTGGATGAGAAAAAGGGCAGAAAAAATAGTAGAAAAATATTATTCAAGTGGATATAAGCTCATTAAGATAGATATATTACCTGCTTTAATGGCTTTCCATAAATGGGACTTCGTTGTTGATACAAACAGTCACAGTATAGTTGGCCAGGTAAACTTATTTAACAAAAAGATAAATGTAAGAAAGAAATTTAAAAAACCAAAGGAAGAAATAGTAAAGCTGTTTAATAGAACGAATGTAGGAAGATATTTCAGTAGCTTTTCTCCTATTTTCCACATAACTCAGGATCATGAGCAGGGTAATTTAGTTTTGAAGTCCATTGATTTAAGATATTATCTAAAGAATAATTTCATGCACCATGCAACTGTTGTTTATGACGAACAAATGAATCTTATTCATTCATTTTTCCAACCCTATAATGTAAATAAATATATTCCAGTGACTGAAGAAATATAAACATTCTTCGCCTGTTTTTATAAACAGGCGATTTTTATTGGGTTATTTTCCCAAGGAAATCAGACCAAAGACTCAAGGGTGCAGCTCTCTTGAGTTTTTATTATTATAAATAATAATTTTTTTAAATTATCCAAAAAATATTAAAGATTTATCTTAAATTTAGGAACTAAATTATCAAAATCTACGTCTAAAGTATGATTGTAGTAAATTTGTGGTATATATTATATATGGCTAAATAAATCTTTGGTCTTCTAATTCCCTGATTGCCTAATAAGCTTGGTGTATTTATAAAATCTATATCACTTAGTGAAATGAAGCAGTATTAAAAGGTTTATAGTTTTAAATCATTTTGCAGTGTTAATTTCCATCGCAAATGAGAGGAGTGGGTAAGGTGTCTGATTTAGAAAGAGAATTAATTGAAAGATGTAAAAAAGGAGATATAGAGAGCTTTGAAAAACTTATAGAAAAATATCAAGTCATTGCATTTAACATTGCCTACCGGATGATAGGTAATAAGGAAGATGCAAGTGATATGGCCCAAGAGGCCCTTATAAAGGTTTTTAAATCCTTAAAGAATTTTAGAGGAGATTCAAGCTTTTCAACATGGTTTTATAGGATAGTTACAAATAATTGTATAGATACACTTAGAAAGATGAAAAAGGTAACAACGGTTTCATTAGATAAAGAATTTGAAACTGAAAGCGGAAGTTATACTATGGAGATAGCAGATAATAAGTATTTGCCAGACAAGCTGTACGAAATAAAGGAAAGACAGGAACTGGTACAAAATGCGATCAAAAAAGTTCCGGAAAAATATAGGACAATGTTAATCCTAAGGGACATACAAGGTTTTACATATGATGAAATAGTAGAAATTACTAATAACCCTTTAGGCACTGTAAAATCAAGGATTAGCAGAGGGCGATTGTTGCTGAAAGAAATATTAATAAAAGAATCGGAACTTTTTTTAGAGAATTAAGTCTAAATAAGTGAGAGGAGGGATAGCATGAGATGTGAAGATGTAAGAGAAATTATATCACTTTATATAGATAATGAATTGAATGGAGAAGAAAGAAATGAGATAATAGAGCATTTACAAAGCTGTGAAGAATGTAATAGGGAATATGAAGACCTATTGACTATAAAAAGATTGCTTAGCGAGACACCTGAGATAGAGCTCCCGTCTAATTTTAAAGAAGAGCTTCATAAAAAATTGGTTGAAAGTGTTTTACAAGAAGAAAACAAAGCAAATGAAAATAATGATGTTATTGACTTTGGAAAAAGAGTAAATAAGAAAAGACTCAACTGGAAAGTTCTTTCCGGCGTTGCTGCAGCACTTTTCTTAACTGTGGTTTCCATATCGGCAATTATGGATAATAATTTTAGCGTAGGAGATAAGGCTGAAATGCATATGCAGGAATCAGCTCCTGAGCAGGATATATCACTTAAGATGGCTGAAGATAACAGAAGCTATTCTAGTGAACTTGCTAAGGAGGCTCCTATGCAGGCAAATGAAGAAGGAATGGATAACTATAGTATAGAAGCACCAGATGAGTCTGCTCCTCAAATGGCTAGAAATCAGAATGAAGCAGCTACAATAAGAGGCATGTATAAAAAAATAATATTAATTGAACAAATGATTATTCAAGTAGAGGACTATGACTGGACATTTGGCAGCATTGAAAAGCTAATTTCATCTAAGGGTGGATACCTGCAGAGCTCAAATATTTCAGAACAAAAAATAGACGAAGGCACTAGTGAAGAATCATTAAAAACGGGAAATTTAGTTTTTAGGGTATCAAACAATGAATTTGATAACGTCATCGGTGAGCTGGCACAGATGGGTTCAATCATAAACGAGGTGACAACGTCCAATGATGTTACTAATGAGTATAATGAGGCTTCAACCCTTTTAATGAACTTAGAGCTTGAGGAAATAGCAATAAGTGAAGCTATTAAAGCCGGAGAAGCAAAATATGGAGAAATTGATTCAGAAAAGGCATTGGCAGAGGTCAGGTCAGAAATAGCAAAGCTAAAGGCAAATATTAGTAGATGGGATGACCTAGTAGGATTAGCTACTATTCATATAAAACTTGAGGAGGTGGTTTTGGAAGGCAGTGATTAGGAAAGTCAAAGTGAGGGTTATTAAGAATAAAAATATAGGAGGTTGATTCAGTATGAAAAAAGTACTTTACTTATTATTGATTCCAATTATGGTTCTTGGTCTATTTGCAATGGACAGTATGAATATTTTAAGTGGAGAAGCATCTGCAAATGATATGGCAAATGAAGAGGGCAACATCGTAACGGTTAATGGTTTAGGAACTGTAAAGGTTAAACCTGATATTGCATATATAAACATTGGTGTACAGGTATTTAATACTGATGCAAAAGAGGCCCAGGATGAAAATGCAAAGCTTATGGATGCGGTTGTTAACGCCATTAAGAGAAATGGAGTTAAAGATGAAGATATAAAGACTATTGGTTACAATATATATAAGTCTACTAAGTATGAACCTGTTGTTTTAGGAGAAAAAGAAAATAGAATAGAAGGATATTATGCAAGAAATACAGTCGAAGTGACAGTAAGAGATATTGACAATGTAGGAAAAATCGTTGATGCTGCAGGAAATGCAGGGGCGAATGAAATAAACAGAATTAGATTTGGTATAAGCGATGAAGAAAAGTATTACAACGAAGCTCTTAAGCTTGCTATGAAGAATGCATCAGGTAAAGCTCAGGCTATCCTAAGTACCTTTGGAGCTAAAATAGATAAACCTTATAGAATTATTGAAAACAGCTATGGAGCGGCAACATACTACAGGGAAAATGCAATGTTTAAAACGTCAATGGCAGATGATGCAGCATATAATACACCTGTAGAGACTGGTGAACTTGAAATAACAGCAAGATTGGCTGTTGAATATAAATATTAGTTTTAAGAATGCCTCCCTTTTTGGGAGGTTTTTCTATATACTTATCTGAAAACCTCATATAGAGGTTTTCAGGCTGCCCCGAAACCCGAATTTCTTCGTTGTTGCTTCAAGTGAGAACTCTTACGTATTTCTTTATACGCTGCGACCTCTCACTTTCAGCACGC
>JANQEZ010000118.1 GCA_028278115.1 Clostridia bacterium | reverse complement strand
TTTTAGTTTATCAATACTTAAGGGGGTTTTGATATTTCATTTGAGTGATTTTTATGAATCTGTTTTAACCTACAAAATATAAGAAAAACAGATTCATAGTATGAACGAAAAGGAAATATCAAATACCCCTGGCAGCATGAACTAGCACAAGGGGTTATACTAGTCTTATTTAATATTCTCATCTATTAGCTTTAATGCATCTTCAAGAACTGCTTTACCGTCCATGGTTCCATATTTTATGCTGTCGATAACAGCAACAGGAATACCCTTGGGTTCCATCCTCGATTTCATGCTGCCGAGCAGGAATCTAACCTGCGGCCCTAACAAAATAATATCTACATCATCTCTGTTTTTTGAATCAGCCTCAGAGACTGCAAAAATCTCAATTTCTATATTCTGACCATCTGCTGCTTTCTTCATTTTTGTAACTAAAAGGCTGGTTGACATACCTGCCGAACACACAAGCATAATTTTTTTCATTTTAATCCCCCTTAATATTCTTCATATCCCAGGCTAATATCAAGGCTCCTTCACTTGGCTCTGATAGTGGTAAACCTATATTTAGATTTGGATATGCTGTTTTGACTTTACTTATGAGGAGCTGCCTTAAATATTTGTTTTTAATCAAAACACTCCCTGCAACTTTAATTTCAAGTTGGAGATCCTTCATCCTCTTTGCCAGAGTTACTATCATATGCTCTAAACCCTCTATTGCTTTGTCTATAATTTCCTTAGCAATTTCATCTTTTTCATACAAATCTAATACTATCGGTGCAAGGGCAGCTATCTCCTTTTTGCTATTAGATGGATTATAAATAAATGGAATTAGTTCATCTTCTCTTTTTATTCTAAGCTCCTTCTTGATTCCATTCCATAATAAGGTTTTTTTGCCTCTTCCATCATAGGCTTCAAAAACTTTTTTTAATGCGTCTCTGGCAATTGCATAGGAGCTTCCCGAATCATCAATTAAATAACCCCAGCCTCCGACTCTAAAAACCTTCCCCTCTTTATTTATTCCAAGGGCTATGGAGCCAGTTCCACTAATGATAATTGCTCCATGCTTCTTTCCATTTGCTCCAACTAAGGCTCCTACAGAATCATTGTATATTAATAAATCCTTCTGATATCCTATTGCTCTAAATAGTCTTTCAATAACCCTCTCATCTTCTTTGCAATCTATACCTGCCCCACAGAAACATATTGCTTCGATATCCTCTATTTTTACTTTATACAATGAAAGTAAAGATAGAAATATATCCCTTAAGGCTTTTTCTGTATTATCTATGCCTACACTATGATAATTACTCGGACCTACCTCTACATATCCTATAATTTCTCTTTGATAGTTTCCTAATGCAATATTAGTTCTGGTTCCACCGCCATCTATTCCAACAAAGTATCTCATTTAAGTTCACCTACTCATAAGCCAATTTATTAACAAATAGATCTTCCAGGGCACTAATAGCTTTCCCTTCATCATCTCCATCAGCAATTATAGTTAAGGTATCACCCTTTGAAGTTCCAAGACTTAATATTCCCATTATACTTTTAGCATTAGCTTTTTTATCTTCTTTTTCTATTTCGATATTAGCTTTAAATCCCTTTGCCATCCTAACTAGTAACCCTGCAGGTCTTACATGCAAACCGGATTCTGATTTTACTATCACAGTCAGTTTCTTCATTTCTAATTTAATACACTCCCCTCATCTTCTATGTGCTGTCATATATAAGCAGGAATGATGCCAGTTGTTTCTATCTCAATATTTTTTTCCTTCTTTTTTTACATATAAAATGTAGACTTGTATTTATAAGAGGTACAGGGATGCTCACCTAATAAAATACAGATGCTTATTTTCTTTCAAAAACAGAAAATAGTGTGTATCTATCATTACACACTATTTTACACACTAACCACAACTTACACAGTATATCTTTTATTCATTTTGGCTATTTAGTAGAAACATTTTGCAAATATACGCCAATTCATTTTCGCCAATTTCAATATCATAATTATCTATTAAAATAATTAAACATTGTTTTGTAATTATGAGCTCTCTACTGTATTGATTTTTATATGCCTGCAATTCCTTAAAAGTCGTCTCTTTACCACCACGACTTAGTTTATCTACTAGAAAGCTTATATGCAGTATAATACCTATTTTAACTTCATCTATCACTTTAAGCTTTAAGCTTTTCTCCATCTTATCGATTACACATCTTACGTCATCTATAATTTTTTCACCGTCAATGGATTTCATATGCTCCTTTAAAGATTTGCCAACCTTTAAATAGTTCTCCTCTTTCTTTATTATTTCTTCGATTATTTCTATTCCTTTACCATTCAATACATCCGTGGCTGTGATAAAGGGAATATCATTCATCTGAATATCTATAGTTCCTACAATTGCTAAAACCCTATGCTTTTCTTTATATTGATCAATCCTACATAGAAACTCTCTTCGATTTAATATATTCAAAGGAACAATTCCAATATTATATTTTTTATGAAGCCTATCTTCAATGATTCTCTTTAACCTTTCCGACGCACCTTCTCCAGTAAAACACGCAGTTATTATTATGTTCTTTTTGTCTATATTTTGTTTCCTTGCAATGGGCTTATTGTATAAATTAATTTCCTTTGATGTTGTATAAATCTCATGAAGTTCACGTCCTAAAACAGCTTTCCTACACGTATCAATAACAGTAGGTGTACTAACCATATCTATTGTTTTTACAATTATACCAGTTTCTTCATAGATCATATCCCCAAAGTTTACAAGGGAGCCCATATCAACCAATAACAATATCCCCATACCCCTGTCTATTTCCACTGCATGCTGTTTTGCTATTTCATACATTGTTTGGGGCTTCATGCTAAGGGGCATATCAAGTGCTATTGCATGGTCTACTCCTACTAAAGCATTGGCTACCTCTACCATACTACTGGCTGTAGAGTTTCCATGCATAATTACTAGGACTCCAACCTTGGGTTTTTTCTCACCATCATAGTCTAAAGGATTTGAGGCTAAAAACATCGTTAGATAACCAATCTCATCAAGGGGAGTGTCAATATTAAATCTGCTATCAATGATTTTTGCTATCTCCATTGCAGCTAAAAATTCATCAGGATATCCAACTCGAACTAAATTCAATTTGGGATGATATATCTTATTTCCATTCTTAATCCTATCAATACTGCCGTGAAGATGTAGTGCCAGTCCAAGGTATATTTTTTCTTCAAATTCTTTACCCAGTCTTTCACTAGCCAAATTTAGTATTTCATCCACAACATCTAAAATCTTCATATCAACAATTTTTGATATTTCTTTCTCTCTAATCTTTCTCGGCAGATCTCCAATATATTTTTGAAAATGACTTTCAATGTCTATATTTATTATCTGACTTATTTCTTCATCTTTCAAGCCTGTACTTTGTAGGGATTTAAGCTTCTTGTCGATTACATCATAAAAATCCTCATTTTCTTTGTAATTCTGAATTACATTCTTGGCTTTACCATCTTTATAATGAAACCTTAAAATTTCTTCCTTAGTCTTAAAGATAGAATTAATTTCATTTCTATGCTCTTGTATTTTCATCAAGCCTCTTTTTACATGGACAGGAATATCCGATTGAGTTATTAATATATATCCTTCTTCCTTTGATTTATAGTTTACAAAGGCTTTTGCACATGCTAGTTGAATATCACTTTTGAGCTGCCCAATATTGTTGGGACAATCATATAATAATAGAGAAATCAGAGAGTTCCTATTTATATAAATACTCTTTCCAACTCGCTTTGATTCTTGTTTTATAAAGGATTCAATCAGATGATGTCTTTCTAGTATTCCACGTTCTCTTAACGAAGGCAAGGTGATGATCATTGGGATTCTTCTTGTAAATGTCCTAAGTAAATAGGACTCAGGGTCCTCTGTTGTTGCAGCAATAATCTGTACATCTACGTGAACAACCTTTTCAGTTTCTCCTAAGGGTCTAAAAAAGCCCTTATCAATATATGTAAAAAGCATCTCCTGACCCTGTGGTGATAAACGGTGGACTTCATCAAGAAATATGATTCCGCCGTGGGCTTTTTTCAGCAGCCCTTCCTTATCTCTTTTTGCACCTGTATAGGATCCCTTTTTCACTCCAAAAATTTGAGACATAACTAATTGAGGGTTGTCAGCATAATCAGCACAATTAAATCTAATAAAGGGAGAATCTTCACTAATCACTTTAGCTTCCTTAGAAAAGCTATACATCAATTCTGCAAACATTGATTTGCCTACACCAGTTTCACCCAAAATCAATGTATGTATTCCTCTAGGTGGATATAAAATGGCTGCCTTAGCCTGTTCAAGAGGAGCATGCAGACTTAATTGAGCTCCAATAACTTCATCTAAAGTATTTTTAGTTTTAGTAGATGCTTTTTCTACTTCTCTAGCCCTATAAAGCACAGGTCTACCTCCCACCTTTTCAACCTTTCCGTCTTTATAGAGCTTGTTTAGGTATCTACTAATATTAGCTCTATCAGTGTTTAAGACTTCACTTATTTCAGCAGCAGAAATTCCTCTTTTCGCTTCTTCTTCCATTCTAGCTAAAGTCTCATAAACCTGATTAACTTTCTGCATAATAGCTCTCCTTGAATTAATATATTTTTACATATATTATAGCAAAAATCGGTTTCTATATAAAATTTACACCACTTTACAAGTTTTAATTAAACAATATCTTTTTCATATATAAAGCGGTAAACATATTTGGAAACCATAGAATAAATTTTCGTATTTTCGAG
>JANQEZ010000085.1 GCA_028278115.1 Clostridia bacterium | reverse complement strand
TTTTAAATACGTCATCTCCGATTATTGAACAACCAAATCCTTGGGGTTTATTAAATCTATAATAATATATTTCTGGCTGTGGATGATGGTGTGGAGGATAACTAGACCACTTGCCAGGATAATTAATTACTTCACCAATTACTAAGTTTGAATATGGTGCATTGGAGTAGTCGAATATTGTTCTCACAACTCTCCTTGAGGTGTCACCCAGTACCCCTTCCCCAAAGATATCACTTCTGCAATCCTCTGGAGTATACAGCTTGCAGTCAAAGACTTTATCATTTGTAGTTTTTTCTATAAGTACCTCTGCCTGCGATTTGGCAGTTATCTTTACTTCAACGCCCTTTGGTACATGCAGACACCAAGGTTCTTCATCAAATATTGAGTTTCTAGTAATTTCTTCTCTTTTACCTTCCCACTCTAATACAGCAGTTCCATCTAAAAGAAGATAAGCACTCTCTTTTTCATGGTCTATACAAGTTTCTACATCATTTTTTCTAAGCTTATATACGCCTACATCCATAAGCATGTCGCTATGCTTGCCATCCATTTCCGACAGCATATTATATCCATAGTTTAATTCTCCAAGTCTGCTAAACACCTTCTACGCCCCCTAAAATACTATTTTCTCTTTGCCCCTAGTATTATCATTTTTTCCTTTGCTTTATTCTTTACTTCGATCATAGGTCTTTTAAAGAATTTTATTCTATCGAATTCTTCTGGTTTATTGTTCATTTCATCCCTTAAAGTGTTTCCAAATGCCATTCTTAAAGCAGTTCCTATGTTAACCTTTGCTATTCTATGCTTTGACATCCTGATTAAATCCTCATCCTTTACTCCAGTTGAGCCATGTATAACCAGTGGTACGTCAACTAGCTTTTCTATTTCCTCTAGTCTGTCATATTGAATATTAGCCTCTTGGGCCTTCATTCTGTGTAGTGTTCCAATAGCTATGGCCACAGCATCTACGCCTGTTTCCTCTACGAATCTTTTAGCCTCCTTAGGTACAGTATACATTGCTTTTGCCTTTATGGAAGGATCATTATAGCCTACAGAGCCGATTTCTCCTTCAATGGAAACACCAAAGTGATGGGCTATATCAGCAATTTCCTTAGTTCTCTTTATATTTTCTTCTAGTGGAAGCTGAGAACCATCGTACATCACTGAGCTAAAGCCCGATTTAATGGCAGATACAACTTCATCAATGGATTTTCCATGATCTAGGTGTACACATATTGGAATTTTGGCTTCCTTTGCGATGTCAGTAAGTATACTTCCTAATATTTTTATAGGCATATGGCTTACTGCATCTCTATTAGTCATTAGTATCACTGGAACATCAAGCTCCTGGGCGGCTTTTGCAACCATAACAGCATCTTCATATCCAAAGACATTAAACCCTGCTATTGCATAGTTGCTATTTGACGCTTCTTTTAATATATCATTTAAAGTAACTAGCATAGTTATTATCCTTTCCTATTAGAGTTTTGTTACCATATCGCCATGCCTTACCTTAGCTTTATCCATAAATTCCTGGACTTCCTTTGCCCTTGGCATAGCATCTGAACAGCTATGGCTTGCTACAAGCATTGCAGCCGACGCACTACCAAATTCTAAACTTCTGCCTACATCCCATCCCTCCATAAGACCATAAAGGAATGCTGAAGCATAGGCATCTCCTCCTCCAAAGGATTTTAACAATTTTACTGGGAACGAGCTTACTTTATATGCTTCATCTCCATTTGTATATCCAAAGGAGCCCTCTTTACCATGCTTGATTACTACAATCTTTGAGTTATATCCAAACCATCTATCGGCTGTTATCTGGTCACTTTTATTTTCTGGGTCTATAAGTGCTTCCATTAAGTCAAATTCTTCTCTAGAGCCTATTATTATATGACTCATTTTTGCTGCCATTGAATAATATACTGCTACTTCTTCCTTGGAATTCCAGGAGTAAGGTCTATAATCTATATCAAATATAATAACTGTCCCATGCTTAGAGGCATAATCCATTGCCACAAAGCAGGCTTCCCTAGATGGACTTTTGGAAAGAGCTGTTCCGGAAATGAGAAGTGATTTGGAATTCCTTATATATTCTTCATTTACATCTGCTGGATTGATTTTCAAGTCGGCAACTCCCTCACGATACATCAATATGCTGCTTTCTGTCGGGCTCTTTATCTCTGTAAAGGCAAGACCCATTTTTGCTCCTTCCTTGTCTATGGTTATACTAGTTGTATCAATGCCTTCTTTATTAAAATAGTTCACTACAAATCTACCAAACTGATCATCGGCAACCCTGCCAATAAAGCCAACCTTTTTACCTAATCTAGCCATGCCTATTGCAATATTTGCCGGTGACCCTCCAACATATTTTGTGAAGGTTTCAGTTTCTTCCATTGGTCTATGAATCTCATTGGCATTTAAGTCTACGCCGATTCTTCCCATTGGGATAATATCAATTTCTCGATCCTTTGGAAATGCTATTAAACTCATACACATACCTCTTCTCTATTTATTATAAAGATAAACCCTTTTAGAACTTAATATTAACTTAACAAATTATTGGTTATAATGTATAATTAAAACCTAGTATAACCTCTATATTTCATTAAAAAACTGTCACTTCATGATTATATTTTGGTTATCTTTTGGTTATATTTTATCATTTCACCTTGCACTATTCAATATATTTTTTTATAATATTATTAGAAAAAATTTTTAACCTTAGTTTTGCTATGAAAAAATAAATAGTGGCTAGGCTAATTAACATACAGCAGGTTATTATAATTTTGGGGGTATATATATTGAAGATCGAAAGAATTAAAAAAATAGAACAATACTTGATGGAGCATGAGTCCGCCACCCTTGATACTCTTTGTTCAGTTTTTAATGTTTCAAAGAATACCATTAGAAGGGATATATCTGAACTAGAGTCTAAGGGCGTAATCAAAAAGGTGTATGGGGGAGTTACTCTGAATTATCAGGAAGAAACTGTTCCCTATCACCAAAGACAGATTACTCATATAACAGAAAAGGCTAAGATTGGTCTTTTAGCAAGTGATTTAATAGAAGATGGAGACATTATTTTTATTGATTCTGGCTCAACTACTATTCATCTTATTTCCAATATCAAAGACAGACAGAATATTACAATCATAACTAACAGCTTAAACGTCATTGTCGAATCCGCTCCTTATCCTAATCTAAACGTTATATCTACAGGGGGAATTCTCCAAAGAAAAACCAATTCCTTTGCCGGTATTTCTACTGTTAGTTTTCTTAAAAGTCTCAATATAGATAAGGCTTTTATGGCTACTACCGGCCTTTCTATAGAAAAAGGAGTAACAAATACCAATTATTTAGAGGCTGAAATCAAGAAGTCTGTTGTTAATATCAGTGATAAAATAGTAGTTATGGCAGACCATACGAAAATAGGCACTGCTGCCTTTATGACATATTGTAATCTCGAAGATATTGATTACTATGTAACAGATAAAATGCCATCAGCAAAGTACAATGATTTTTTTAATAGAAATAATATTGATGTACTGTATATCAAATGGGATAGTTAAGGTAGTAGCTTATATCATTATCTTGATAATGTAACATAACCCCTTGTGCTAGTTCATGCCCGCCGGGGGTATTTGATATTTCCTTTCCGCTTATGCTATGAACCTGTTTTTCTTATATTTTGTAGGTTAAAACAGATTCATAAAAATCACTCAAATGAAA
>JANQEZ010000076.1 GCA_028278115.1 Clostridia bacterium | reverse complement strand
ACAAGCCAACAAAGCGTCACCAGACGCCTTTGTTCTTATGTTCTATATGCCCCATTAATCTTTACATAGTCATAGCTTAGATCACAACCCCATGCCTTAGCACTATACTCTCCATCCTTTAACTTTACTATTATCTTTACATACTCCTCTAATAGGATTTCCTTTGCTAGAGCCTCATCAAATGGTATACCCATCCCATTATCAACTACCTGTATTATTCCCTTGTTGCTTTCAAAATACAACTCTACATTTTCAGGATTAAAATCACCATCAGAGTATCCCATTGAACACAGGATTCTTCCCCAGTTTGCATCACTTCCAAAGAATGCCGATTTAACGAGACTTGAGGTAATGATAGATTTAGCACAGAGCTTGGCATCCTTTTCAGTTTTTCCACCAGATAGATTAACTTCAATTAATTTAGTTGCACCTTCTCCATCCTGTGCAATCATCTTGGCAAGCTCTACCGATACAATATCCAATGCCTTTTTAAATATTAAATAGTTTTCACCATTAGTAGATATAGAACTGTTATCAGCGGCTCCATTTGCGAGGATCATTACCATATCGTTTGTGCTCGTATCTCCATCTACAGAAATCATATTGAAGGAGTCTTCGACACTATCCTTTAGGGCCTTTTGAAGCATTTCCTTAGATATAGAAGTGTCGGTTAAAATAAAACCCAGCATAGTTGCCATATTGGGATGAATCATTCCAGAGCCCTTTGACATGCCGCTTATAACTACGGGCTTATTATCAAGAGTAAATTCTATAGAAACTGTCTTTGAAGAAGAATCCGTAGTGAGTATACCCTTAGCAGCATCTTCAAATCCAGCACTGGAGAGAGTTAAAGCGGCCTTCTCTATTCCAGAAAGTATCTTATCCATAGGCATCGGAACTCCAATTATTCCAGTTGATGCAACTAGTACTTCATTTGGAGATAGGTTTAGCTTTTGGGCTGTAGTTAATATCATATTCTCAGCATCCTCAAAACCTTTTTTTCCCGTACATGCATTTGCATTACCACTATTAATAACAATAGCCTGGGTATTATCATTTTTGACATTTTTCATATTTATCTGAACTGGTGCTGCCTTAACCTTGTTAGTAGTAAATACAGCAGCACAAACAGCCTCTTTTTCACTATAAATTATACTTAAATCCTTCTTACTAGCATTTTTCTTAACTCCAGAGTATACCCCAGAAGCTTTAAAACCAGGAACTGGTATAAATCTATCATGTTTTTTCATATTAAAAAACTCCTCTCAGCTAACTATAATTTATTTAAGAATGGATTTAGAGAATGACCAAAAACTGGCACCTTGCACCCAAAATTGCATAGACATTTTGTTACGGTATCATGGAAGGAAAATTAAGACCTTCCCATTCATCAAATCCACACATTATATTCATGTTTTGAAGAGCCTGACCAGCGGCTCCTTTGATGAGATTATCTATAGCAGAAACAATGACTATATTGCCGCTTCTTTTATCAAATCGCATACCTATATCACAAAAATTAGAACCTCTAACCCATTTTGTCTCAGGTATATCTTCTCCAATTCTTATAAAATAATCCTCAAAGTAAAACTCCCTATATATATCATGAAGGTCATCTGAAGAAAGCTTCTTAGTTGCCCTAGAATAACAGGTTGCTAAGATGCCCCTGTTCATTGGAATAAGATGAGGTGTAAATAATAGAGTAATCTCTTTATTAGCTAAAAGAGATAGCTCTTGTTCAATTTCTGGAGTATGTCTGTGCTCACCAACCTTATATGCCTTAACGGACTCATTGCATTCACAGAACAAAGTACCTAGATTCAAAGCTCTTCCAGCTCCAGAAACTCCAGATTTTGCATCGATTACTATTGTACTGATATCTATAAGATTATTTTTTATAAGTGGAGCTAAAGCTAAAATACTAGCAGTAGGATAGCACCCAGGATTAGCTACTATCTTTGCATTTCTAATAGAGTCTTTATGCAGTTCAGGTAATCCGTATATGGATTCTGTAAGCAGGTCCTTTTTTTTATGACTTAATTCATACCACTGCTCATACATTTTTAAGCTTTTTAACCGAAAGTCAGCTCCAAGGTCAATCACTTTAACTCCCTTAGAGAGTAGTTTTTTAGTAATCTCCATTGATTTACCGTGGGGAAGGGCAATGAATACAATATCAACTGAGGATAAAGACTCATACACCTCGTGAATATTTATACATATATCTTGCATAAAATCCCTGTAGTTTTTGTAAATGGATGAATATATATTATCTGAATAACTATGGGATGCTAAAAAGGAAATATTAACTTCTTTATGATTGTTTAACAACCATACCAATTGTTGACCTGCATAACCTGTGGAACCTATAACTCCGACATTCATAATATCACCAACCAACCTAAGACTTATTTAGAAATAATTATACATATTTACAAATAAAAATGCAATGTTTTTAAAAAAAATATTGCATAAATATATAAAAGCCAGTATAATTATAAACAATCAAACTAAAATATGATAATTTCAAATAGGGCGGTGAGGGACGATGCAGGTATTAAATGAGAAGGTCAAGGTGCTTATAGAGGCACTGCCATATATGAAGAAATTTACAGGAAGAACCTTTGTAATAAAATTTGGTGGAAGCATCATGAAGGATGAAGAGGCTAAAAAGGCCTTTATAAAGGATATAGTACTAATGAAATTAATAGGTATTAACCTAGTTATTGTACATGGTGGAGGGGCTAAGATATCAGAAAACCTTAAAGCTTTAGGGATAGAAAGTAAGTTTATCAATGGACTAAGGATAACTGATAAGGAAACCATGAAGATAGTTGAAATGGTTTTAGCTGGTTATATAAATAAGGAAATAGTCTTTGATATTAACAGTCATGGGGTAAAGGCCATAGGCATAAGCGGTAAAGATGGTAATTTTATTAAGGCTAAGAAAAAGTATGTATACAATAATAATGAAAAAGTTGATTTAGGCTTTGTAGGAGAAGTGGCAGAGGTGAACCAAGAGTTTTTAAATGATTTGATAGAAAAGAACTATATTCCAGTAATTGCTCCTACGGGATTTGATGAAGAAGGAAACAGCTACAACATAAATGCAGATTATGTAGCTTCTTCAGTAAGCTTAGCTATGGAGGCTGAAAAGTTAATACTTCTTACGGATGTAGAGGGACTGTATAAGGATATTAATGATAAGTCTACATTTATTTCTCAAATATCAGCTAATGAAGCAAAAAATCTAATATCTAAAAAAATAATAAATGGAGGAATGCTTCCTAAGTTAGAATGTTGTGTAGCAGCTATAGAGAATGGAACGAAAAGTGTGCACATGATTGATGGAAGAAAGGAGCATTGTCTATTGCTTGAAATATTCACAGATAAGGGGATTGGAACCATGATAAAGGGAGGAAATAATTAAAATGGGGAAAAAATATTTGATGGAATCATACACTAGATTTGACGTGAACTTTGAAAAGGGTATAGGTACTAAATTGTACGACATAGAGGGAAAGGAATATTTAGACTTTGTGGCGGGTGTAGCGGTTAACTGTCTTGGGCACTGCCATCCAGCTATTGTAAAAGCCCTTGATGAGCAAAGTAAAAAGCTGATACATGTATCTAACCTTTATTGGACACCTACTCAAACTGAGCTTGCTAAAAAACTTATCCAGTATAGTGACCATGATACAGTATTTTTCTGTAATAGTGGTACAGAGGCCAATGAAACCGCTATAAAAATGGCTAGAAAATACGGAAAGCTCACTGGTGATGCTGAAAAGTATGAAATTATCACTATGGAAAACTCCTTTCATGGGAGAACATTAGGATCATTAAGTATTACTGGTCAGACTAAGTACCAGAAGGATTTTATGCCCTTAATGGGAGGGGTAAGCAGTGTGAGGTTCAATGATATAGATGATCTTCAAAAGAAGATTTCAGAAAAGACATGTGCTGTTATCATTGAGCC
Source organism: Clostridia bacterium (assembly GCA_028278115.1). GTDB lineage: Bacteria > Bacillota > Clostridia > Peptostreptococcales > Caminicellaceae > JANQEZ01. The sequence continues at coordinate 13,245 of JANQEZ010000076.1, read as the reverse complement.
TATACAGGGGGAAGGAGGCATAATAAAGGCCGACGAGACTTTTTTAGTAGAGGCAAATAAGCTGTGCAAAGAGTATAATGCTCTGTTAATATTTGATGAGGTTCAATGCGGCATAGGAAGATCTGGAGATTTATTTGCATATCAGAGCTTTGGGGTGGTACCGGATATAGTTTGTTTGGCAAAGGGCCTTGGTGGAGGCTTTCCTATAGGAGCAGTACTTGCCAATGAAAAGGCTTCAATCTTTAAGCCCGGAGATCATGGATGTACCTTTGGAGGAAATCCACTAGGCTGTGCAGTTTCCTTAGCTGTATTTAAAGAGTTGATTGAAAACGGAGTGCTTGAGGGTGTCAAGGAAAAGGAGCAGCTCTTTAAAGCAGAAATTGAAAAGCTTATGCTCCAGTACAACTTTATAAAAAAGATAGATGGAAAAGGATTAATGTTAGGTATCCATCTTGAGGTAGAAGCTAAAAAGATAGTAGGCAAAGCCTTTGAAAAGGGACTCCTTATAATAGGAGCAGGTAAAAACATAGTGAGGATAGTACCGCCACTGAATATAACGACGGATGAAATCAAAAAAGGATTAGAAATACTACAAGAGATATTTAAGGAAGTAAAAAGTGAACTAGAGCTTGCATAAAGACTCAAGAGAGGGACCTAAATGCTTAGAACTTTGAATGAGTAAAAGCCTCGCCAGACGCTTTACTAAAAATTAAAAGGAGGGAACAGGATGATATCGGTTTTAACATACGACATGTTAAACCTCGCTAATATTAGTGAGATTTTAGGATTATACAAGGATGGGTATATTCAAATTGAGCCTAAGCTAAAGAAAGTGGCTATAATAGATTTAGGAATTGAAAAGAAGGATATTATTGCCCTTTCAGATTTCAAATTTAGCATAAATATTTTCAATCATAAATTCAAATTGAGTCAGCTTTTATCATTAAAGAGTGATGTCTATATATTATGGGGAAGTAAAAATGAATTAGATAATATAGGCTGCATGGTGAATAAGATTAAGAAGCTTATAGGGAAGAAAACCATTATAGGTATAGGCTGTGGTAAAGAAGTTTTGAAGTCTATTCTAAAGGATTTAGATGAAGCTGACTGGAAAGATGAGAACAAAATAATGAAGCACAGTAAATATGATATTTACTGTTTGGATAATAATAATATACAAGAAATAGGTAAAATAATTTAGAGCTAAACCATTGGTTTAGCTCTAAATTATTTTTGTCCTATATCTATAATATATCAAACTTTTTATATTCTTCTAATAGTTTATCTTTAAATCTTTGTATTCATTGGGATACTATCCAATATATGATAAGATATACGTGGAGTAAAGATATGTTTAGTAGATATAATGAAGCTGTGGAGGAAAATCATGATAATACAAACTGAATTGTTTTGGGGTCTAATAATATTAACGATAATTATACATTTCATTGATACACTATCCTATTCCGTTAGATTAAACTCCGTAAAAAGTGGTAATTTTGCCTTATCCCTTTCTTTGTTCAACATGATAGCTCTAACATCAAGAACTGCAAATACATTCCAAGGACCTTTGATTGGGAAACTGATCGACAGCAGTATAAATATGAGCTACGACCCAATTACATACATAAGGCAGGTAGTTTTTGCTTCTACAATCGGAACAGCTGTAGGTATTTTATTTATACCAACCTTTCTAAGGATATTTTCTAAGGCTGTATCGAAGCTTGAGGTATCGGGTTCGGTACCGGGTTTAGTTGTACAATCCTTAAGCATGGGAAATATTAAGGGGATAGCAAAAAATGTGATGAGACCAAAACGAGGTATGCTGAGGGGTCTGAGATTTAAAAATATACCCAAAAGAATTTTGTTATTAAATGCGTTGATTACAGGAGTATATACCATTGGTGTTTTAGCAGCCTATTACTCTGCTATTTATGTCCCAGAAAATAGACTGGCGGCTTCTGCTTCCTCAGGCATGATTAATGGAATAGCAAGTATTCTTTTGACGTTGTTCATAGACCCCAGGGCTGCACTTATAACCGACGAAGCCTATAGAGGAAAAAGAGAGTATGGAGACGTGAAGGCTCTAGTTATAATGCTGATAGGAACTAAGTTGATAGGAACGCTTTTAGGACAGCTATTACTTGTGCCGGGAGCTAAGCTTATAGCCTTTTTCTATGGCTAATTGATTAGAGCCGTGATGACAGGATACAAGCACATTTTATCACTTGCTTTATTTCACTAATTATTTAAAGATAAATTATAAAAGCGTATATCCATAGAAAGGAGCAGCCATGAATATTGATATTATGTCATCGTTTAAAGAAGTAAGCTGTGACCGAATAAGGAAAAGGAATATAGTCGTAATTGATGTTCTCAGGGCAACCTCCACCATAGTGACAGCACTTTTTAATAAAGCTAGCTGTGTAATTCCTGTAGAACATATTGAAGATGCATGGGAAATTTATAATAAAGAGCTTGAAAACGAAACTATTTTAGGTGGTGAAAGGGATGCTATCATAATAGAAGGCTTCCACTTTGGAAATTCACCCCTTTCCTATACGGAAGAAAAAATAAAAGGAAAGAAGATAGTATTAACAACTACCAATGGTACTAGAGCTATAAAGGCTTGTAATAATGGAAAAGCTCTTTATATTGCATCCTTTCTAAATGTATCCGCCATAGTAAATCAGCTCATAGAAGAAGGCGAGGACCTTGCTATAGTCTGTTCAGGAACAAAGGGTGAATACTCAATGGATGACTCACTTTGTGCAGGAATGATTATTTCACTGATAAATGAAAGCCAGAATATAGTGACAACAGATCTAGGCTGGACGATAAAAAAGTTATATGAAGCCTACAAGGAAAATCTTCATGCCGCACTAAAGAATTGCTCTCACTACAAAAGGCTTAAAGAAAATGATGCTGGAGATGATGCGGATTATTGTTTGCAAATAGATATTTATGATATCATACCGGTATATGAGGATGGATGTATAAGCTTAGTTAAAGAGAAATGAATAAGATAAATGACGAAGGGAAGCAGCTTATAAAAGAAAAGTACCATAGCCCAAAAATACTAGAGTATTCTACTATACTAAAGATGATTATGAGGTGAGCTTATGGATATAAAAGAAATTCAAAATAAGGTAAGATTATTTACTGCTGAAAAAGACTTAAATACATCCCTTGAAATAAGGATGATGGATCTAGTATCAGAAATAGGAGAAATGGCTAAAGAAGTCTTAAAGGGCACCAATTATGGTAAAAAACCTTTTAGAGTCAATGAAGACTGGTCAGGAGAGATGGGTGATGTACTTTTTTCTTTAATCTGTCTAGCCAATACTACAGACATAGACTTAGAAGAAAGTATTAACAAGGCTTTGGATAAATACGAAAAGAGATTTAGCCATAAAGGAAGCATTGGAGCTGACTAAAATAGTAGAAACCTTTAAAGGACTGATTAAATATGATTAAAAAAGCCATGAAGATAATATTAATTTTTTTATTTCTATCCTTAGTATTAACAGCTTGTTTTACAAATCAAAGGATAAATGAGACTCCCCTTACTGAGGTAGAAGATAAAATAGATGCCATAGAGCTTAAAAACATAAATCAATACCATATAGATGTAGAAATCTATCCTGAAGAAAAAATTATTAAGGGAGAGCAGAAAGTTACATACATAAATAATGAGAATAAGCCTATGGAGAAGATATACTTCCATCTTTACCCCAATGCATTTAAGGAAAAGGAAACAGCACCATTTCTCTTTGATAATTTTCTAAGGGCATATCCTTTAGGCTTTGAAGAAGGATATATAAAAATTGAAAACCTAAAGATAAATGGAAATGATGGGATATACAGCATTGGAGAATTTGGTGAAACCATAATGGAAGTAAGCCTGCCTAAGAGGGTAGATATTGGAGAGCAGATAGATATAGATATTAAGTATACTATAAAGCTGCCTCCTGCATCAGAGCGTTTTGGATATGGAAGTGATGCATATAATCTAGGCAACTGGTATCCCGTGATAGCTGTATACGATAACTCGGGATGGAATCTTGATCCCTACTATGCAATTGGAGATCCTTTTTACTCTGATATAAGCAATTATAGGGTCAGTATAAAAGCACCAAAGGAATTTATTATCGCATCTACGGGTGAGCTTTCATCAGAGGTAATAGACGATAATACTATAGAGTGGACTGCTAAGGCCGATGCAGTAAGGGACTTTGCATGGGTGGCAAGTAAAGACTTTGAAATAGTTGACAAGGAAGTCGATGGAATTCTACTTAAAATGTATTTTCTTAAAAGCCAAGTTAATAATGAGTATATTAGAAAAAAATCTTTGGAATTTGCTGAAGATTCCTTAAGGATATTTAATAGGGTTTTTGGCAAATACCCCTATAAGGAATATTCAGTAGTAGAAACCAATTTTCCAAGCGGTATGGAATATCCGGGTATCGTATTAATTGGAAGTCAGTACTATGACAAATACTATTCCGATTTTCTGGAAACAATAATTGTTCACGAAGCTGCCCACCAATGGTGGTATGGGGTGGTTGGGAATGATCAAATAGATGAGGCTTGGTTAGACGAAAGCTTGGCTTCATATTCTGAAGTAATATACCAACTAGAAAACTATGGAGAAGAGGCTGCCGTGGAATATCAAAAAACTGAAAATGAAGATAAGTATTTCAGAGCAGAGGATTCTTTAAATGATAAGACAGTACTGAAACCATTAGAGGAGTTTGATGCCTGGCATGATTATGGCACCTTAGTCTATACTAAGGGAGCGATTTTCTTAGATGATATGAAGAATAAATATGGTAAAGAAACCTTTTATAAGATTTTAAAAACATATTATAATAGATATAAATTTAAAAATGCGACTACAGAGGATTTTTTACATGTATGTGAGGACGTTACAGGCGATGATTTGGATGAATACTTTGATAAGTGGCTGAAATAAATTGATTTTTGGAATGAAGTGAGAGGTTACTATGAATATAAAATTAGATAAAAAAGTGAGGGATTATCTATATCTTTATAATACTAAAGAAAGTCTAAATTGAAACTGTAACCCTATTATACATTCAACTTATCAGTTCTAAGCACTTTAACTTCTAATCTGCACAGCTTTGGTTGCTGGAGATGTTAGAGCTTTAAAACCACGACCTTCGGGGTAACTATTTTTTCTTCAGGATTAGGAAGTCCTCTTATTTACAACTATATAAATCTATATGGCAGTTTTTACCTAGATATGAATAGTAGAACACTATTCATATCTAGGGTTTTAAATATATTCACATATAAGATTAAATTTAATTATATCATGCTTAAAAATATATTGGATACCACATATTAAAAATATAATATGTGAAAATTAAAGCAAGAATGAAATACAAATAGCCTACTTTATTTTTTTTCCAAAACACTTCTCTTATGCCAAGAAAAATTAATATAGAAAAACTAATGGTCAACCAAAGTACTGTGAAAATCAAAGAATGTATTACACTTTCCATAGTGAGTAAAATGAAAAATGAAAGGAAACAAAAAACATTCATTAGCATTGACAAAAATTCTAGTTTAGTTTTATCTTTTAAAAACATCATAGCACATGTTCACCCCATTACATTATATATGAAAAACTTACTAAGCTTAAACTCATTACCATAATTATAGCTAAAAACATTGATACAATCTTTTTCATCTGTCGTTCCGCTTTTTTAAAAAATAGAAAATATTTACATGTAGCATAAAAAAAGTATATCATACAATATTTTCAAAAAAGTGTTAAATAAATGACATAATTAAAAAATTTACAATATAGTAATATTTGTAATGGTATATAAATTTATGAACTAGAAATTGATTAATTTTATCTAACACTTATCTCCTATATAGCATCAATTATGCTATACTCAGGGGAAAAAGAAAAATCTAAGCCGGTACTTAACGTCGTAATAAGTTTATTTAAAGGTCCTACTTGTAAATCTATAATTACATGGACATATATATTAGCAATTTGCTAGTATAAATCTAAAATTTGGATTCAGAAGAAATAATTTTAAAGGTGAATAATATTTACATCTATAGATATAATATGGGTATTATGTAGTAGTTTAGTGTGTTGACAAAATTGTATTTAAATAATAAAATAAATATGTTGACTCTGTGCACCTGTAGCTCAGCAGGATAGAGCAGTGGTTTCCTAAACCACGTGCCGGGAGTTCGAATCTTCTCAGGTGCACCATGAATATAGCCTCGTTTTCTTTGGCTTTCAAGGAAGACGGGGATTTTTTATGTCTAGGGAGATTTGTATTTGTTTGCAGTTTGTTACTAGTAGTTTTCGTTTTAATAGTAATTTACTATAGGATATAGGAGTTTTCATCTGATGATGGGGACTTTTCTTTATATTATGTTAACTTTAGGATTCTTATATAAAAAAGAAAGAGGTTTTTAGAATGATTGATAAGCAATAGTGATAAAGTATAAAAATCGCCAATAACTCTATTACGGTGAACAGTATCATAAGTAACGGCAGTTTTTTTGGAGTTAATTGGGAATTAAAAAATAATATATAGACTAAATAAAATCATATACTATAAATATATAGGGGTTAAAAGGTATAAAAAAGTATTAAAAGGTATAGAATATAAAAAATAGTTTCAAAAATTTATAATTTAGGTGTATAATTAATATAAAGTGTATTAAAGTGATAAAAGGGGTGAATCAAATGGAGAAGCTTCGTTCAAATGAAGTATTTAAACCTGGAGCGTTTCCCGAATATACGTATATTTCAAGGGTGTCTTCAGAATTGAATTTTACTTATGAATTTAGGCTAAAGCAAGCTTTAAATACATCAGGATATCTTACATCAATTATAGGACCATCTAAAACAGGGAAAACAGTTTTATGTGAAAAGGTCATAGGGATAGATAATATTGTTTCATTGACGGGAAGTGATTTTAAAAATTCAAATAACTTTTGGGAAGTTATAGCAAAGAAGGTTGGTCTATCTCTTGAGGGCGAATATATAAAAACTCAATCTTTGACAGAGCAAACAACAGTAGATAACGTTAAAACAAAAAATGTATCTACCAGAGAAAAATATATATCAAATAAAGATACAATAATTGAATATTTCAAGAATGAAAGTTTAGTTTTAGTACTTGATGATTTCCATTATGCTCCAGAAGAATTACAATTCGATATAGCTTATCAATTAAAGGATGCAATAAGAAAAGAGTTTAAAGCTATAGTCATATCTTTACCTCATAGAGCAGATGATGCTATAAGAAAAAATGCAGATTTGAGCGGAAGATTAAATTTAATCAATATAGAACCATGGAAAGAGGAAGAACTTAAAGAAATTGCTATAACTGGCTTTGGAAAACTAGGAGTAAAGGTATTAGATGATTTTGCTTTAAAGATTGCAGTAGAGAGTCTTACATCTCCTCAACTGATGCAATCGATATGTTTAAATTTATCATTAATATTGAGTATAGATGAAAGTGGAGCATCAAATATTGAATTAAATGAAGTGAAATTGCATGAGAGCTATAGATTCACTACCATAAATTTGCCATATAAAGAAGTTGTAAATAAGTTAAAAGAAGGCCCGTCGACAAGGGGACAAAAAAGAAAGACATATGAATTAATTGATGGAAAATGTTTGGACGTTTATAGCATTCTATTAAAAGCTATTGCAATAAATCCTCCGATGATAAGTATTTCTTTAGACGAAGTAAAAAATAGAGTAGATAAACTGATTAAAGATAATGGTGATAAACTTGACAGGAACAAGTTAAAGAGTTCATTGCAAAAACTTCAAGATATCATAATAACCAGTGAATCAATTTATCAAGTATTTGAATGGAAGGATAATCAGATTTATATTCTTGACCCATTGTTTTTATTTTACCTGAGATGGGGAGTTAGTTAATGTGTACTTAACAATTACAAGTGGGTGGTGAGATGCTTATTATTGAAGATAAGAAGAAGGGTTTGATAGTCAAACAAATAAAAAAACAGGTTGATGAAGGGGAAAAAAGTATTACAAATCTCCAATTGAGTATGAAAAGTGATGATTTGCAAAATATATTTGAAGTATGGAAATCCAATACTACAAAGATTTTAAAGGAAATATTTTCTGAAGAAAAAGTATATAATGAATTTTTATTTGAAATAGATTGTCATCCTAATACGCTTTCAAAGAGAGAGACAATAAAGATACTGCATAGGGGAATTGAGAAAGGAATAAAATTTCTTCAAATACTATTGAAGGATATCTCGGAAGGATTTTATGATAAAAGTGATATAGAACCAGTAGATAAATATAACTCCATTGATAAAAGTACAGCCTTAATAATTATAAGAAGAATTTTGAAAAATTTTTATAAGTATATTCAGGCAATGTATCAAGATAAAGTTCATGGAAATGGTACTATAAGAAAAGAAGATTTGGAAAAAATTAAAATTGGTAATGAATATGATGTTCAAAGAATATTATATGCTCTTTTGAGACCTATTTTTCCTTGTGTAAGGTTAGAGGTTCATGATGATGCTGGTTACAATTCAATTAGATATGATGTGGTTATCGATGAATATGACGTAGTTATAGAAGTTAAATGTTCAAGAAAAAATATGAAAGAACGTAAGCTTACTGAAGAACTTGGTGCAGATGCTTTTCATTACAAAGCTGATTATTTGTTTTTCTTCATATATGATAAAGATAACATAATAAAGAATGTAGATGTATTTACAAAGAATTATAAAAGAGAGAAAGAAGATTTTGGTAAAAATATAGAAGCAATAGTAAATCATCCCGTAAATATATGATTTTTATTTGGTAAGCAGTAAATCAATTAACCATGGTAATCGAATGAAAAAATATTGAAAAAAGTATGGTTATGAGAGAAATGAAAAAAGTAAGAAAGAAATATAAAAAGAAACAAATGGCAAAAAGGAATTTAGAGGTTTACGAAAAATTGTTCTAGTATAAAAGAAAAACTACAATAGAAAAAAAGGAATATTTGGGGAGTAGAGAGTTGTCATTGGATACTGGATGTAGTACTTAAGGAAGATGATAGCAGGGTAAGAAAAAACAATGGAGCACAGAATCAATCAATGCTGAAAAAAAATAGCTATGAATATACTGAAAACAGAAAAAGTAATAAAGAAAAAGATTCAAAGTAGCAAGGGTGTAGAATTTCTTGAAGAAATAATAGCAGGAATATAATAAATAGAGCTAAGCTGTACCCCATGAGGGCGAGTTGGCTGAGTGGCAGATAGGTAGGTGACAAGGTTCTATTTGTCATGACTGTAAAGCTTTATGATTGAAGTCACTTCAATAGAGAAAACAGTCATATCTTATATTTTAAATGGTGCAAAGACATTTTTTAAAATCCTAAATCTTAAGTTCTAATTAAGATACGTTTTCATGCGATTACCGTGGTCAAAGCATATATTACCATTGATATTTGTGGGTGATATGTGTATAATGTTATAATGTCAGCTAAAAAAAGGGGATTTGATGATTGCAATAAATCCTCTTTTATGATAGTATATTTTATTGTAAATTGTTTTTAGTTATTTCTTTTACAACGTCGTCAAAAGACAAAAAAAGAGCTCTTTTGGCGTCACGGATAAGTGCACAAGAGCAAGGACGTCCTAAGCAGAAACACTGCGCTTGAGGCGATAAATAGCCATGGATATTTGGTTTCCTAAACCACGTGCCGGGGGTTCAAATCCTCTCAGGTGCACCATTTTATTAGAATAAAGGTGTAAAATGAAAGAATTTTTTATGACAGAAGCACTGAAGGAGGCAAAAAAAGCCTTTGAATTGGGAGAAATTCCAATTGGTGCAGTAATTGTAAAGGATGAGGAAATAATTGCTAGAGGGCATAATTTAAGGGAAATCACTAAGGACCCTACTGCCCATGCAGAAATTATGGCTATTAGGAGAGCTTCAGAGGCATTAGGTGGATGGCGGTTGACAAACTGTGACTTATATGTTACGATAGAACCCTGCCCCATGTGTGCTGGGGCTATAATGATGTCCAGAATTAGTAGGCTTTTTATTGGCTCTATGGATCCTAAGGGAGGAGCAGCTGGTTCTCTGTATAATATAGTTAATGATGACAGGTTAAATCATAAAGCAGAGATAATTTACGATGTATTAAGTAATGAGTGCTCAAGTATTATGAAAGAATTTTTTAAAAAATTAAGAAAGAAATAGATTTGGAGAGATGTCCGAGTTGGCTAAGGGGCACGCCTGGAAAGCGTGTAAGGCCGCAAGGTCCCGCGGGTTCGAGTCCCGCTCTCTCCGCCAGTAAATATATTTGCTTTTTATAAGCAGCATAGAAAAAGTAGATATTAAAAAGTTTATAAAGTTTGTCGTGCTAGATGGGGAGTTAGCGGTGCCCTGTAACCTGCAATCCGCTATAGCAGGATTGAATTCCTATTGGAGGCATGATGTTTGTAGAGTCTGCCCTAAATAAGTGGTGAGGATAATTGGGTCCTACGCAACGAGAACTTACGAACCCCGCCAGGTCCGGAAGGAAGCAACGGTAAGTAATCCCTCTCGTGTGCCGTGGGGGCGCCTGGTTTGAGCTAACTGTTTAGGTTACGTCTATGACATTCTGTCGAGGATAGGTGCACGACTTAAAAATTATATAAAAGCATGTGGCTAAAACCACATGCTTATTTACATTGTATGTAATTTAATCAAATATAAAACAATGCAGAAAGGACAGCATAAGACAACTGATGACGAAAAAGGGAACTCAATTTTGCTCTGTAGTAGTTGATATTGCTTAACAAATATGTGAAAGTAATAGAGATTTCTTTTAGATTAAACAGTTTTATTAAGCTGCTTCCTTTTTTATGGTATAATTAAATGGCATTGAAGACAATGATACTAACTAAAGGTGATGAAATAAATGGGTTATACAGCACTATATAGAAAATGGAGACCAATAGTTTTTGGAGATATAGTTGGACAAAGTCATATAACTATGACCCTTAAAAACCAGATTAAAAATGACAGCATTGCCCATGCCTATCTTTTTTGTGGAACTAGGGGGACTGGAAAAACCTCTACAGCTAAGGTTTTTGCTAGAGCCATAAACTGTCTTAAGCCCAAGGACTATAACCCTTGTAATGAATGTGAAGTTTGCAAAGGCATATTGAATGAAAGCATAATGGATGTTATTGAAATAGATGCAGCTTCAAACAATGGAGTAGACAACATAAGAGAACTTAGGGAAAATGTAAAATATCCAACAGCAAAGGCTAAATTCAAGGTATATATAATAGATGAGGTACATATGTTATCTCAAGGTGCCTTTAATGCACTACTTAAAACCTTGGAGGAGCCGCCAAGTTACGTATTATTCATACTTGCCACTACTGAGCCTCAAAAAATACCAGCCACTATTCTTTCCAGATGTCAAAGGTTTGACTTCAAAAGGATAACTGGTGATGATATTTTTAGTAGACTTAAATATATATGCACAGAGATGGAAATCAAAATAGAAGACGAAGCATTAGAGCTTATAGTCAGAAATTCTGACGGAGCGGTAAGAGATGCTCTTAGTATATTAGATCAATGCTTATCATTTTCTGAAGGGGAGTTAACCTATGAAAAAGTAATAGAAACCCTTGGTTTAGTAACTGATGAATTTCTCTTTAAGCTTTCAGAAGCCATATATGAAGAAGACTCAAGTAAGGCGATGGCATTAATAGATGAGCTTGTAAGCAGTGGAAAAGATATTAGTCACTTCATAAGGAGCTTTATAAATCATTTTAGAAATTTAATGATGACTAAGATGACTAAAAGCCTAGAAGATGTAATTGATATGTCTAGTGAAGGTATAAATAGATTAAAGAAGCAGGGAGAAGAATTTCAATTAAATACGATAATAAGGGTTATAAATACGTTGTCTCATGCGGAGTCGGAAATAAGGTGGTCGAGTCAACCAAGGATAATGCTTGAGCTTGCTGTGGTAAAGCTTTTACAGCCTCGAATGGATGATTCCTATGAGGGGCTGGTAGATAGAATAAATAAACTTGAAAAAAGAATTCAAGAAGGTAATTTTGAAAATACTAAAGCTAATTATAGTATTTTAGAGAAAAAACCAGAAGAAAAAAAAGTATTAATCAAAGAGAATGGAGTAAAAAATACAAGTAAAAATATAGTAGAGAAAATAAAAGAGCAGCTACCTATAAGGGAGACAAACCCAGAAAAAGAAATGGAATCACCTAAGACCAATTTAAATTTCAATGAAATTAAAGCTAAGTGGGACTTGATATTAAAGGAGATAAGGAGAAAGAAGGTATCCACCCATGCGGTTCTAATGGAAGGTAAGCCGGTTAAGCTTGAAGAAAATAGGCTTATTATAGCCTTTAAGGAAGGATTTTGGTTTCACAAAGATGCCACAAGTAAAAAAAATAATAGTGAATTTATAGAAAATGTAATACTTGAAGCCACTGGTCAAAAGGTTAAATTAAAGTGTATGATGGAAGATGAAGTAAGGGTAAGTGACGAGGAAGAAGTGGTAGAAGTGAAAAACTCCCAGGATTCTGAAAAAGAAGAAGAAATAAAAAAAGTAAAAGAGTATTTTACTGAGTTTGAAGATAAACTGGAGATAGTAGAGTAGCTTTTCTAAAAATTTTGTTGGATTATGCATAAAGTTATAGGCTTATGAACTATGGACGCTTATGATTTTCTGTGTGTTACTAAATATATGCTTAGAAATGAATGGAGGTATAATAATGGCAAAGGGAAGAAAAATGGGTATGCCTGGTAATATGAATAATATGTTAAAGCAAGTTCAGAAGATGCAAAAGCAAATGCAGCAGGTACAGTCAGAAGTTGAGGAAAAAGAAGTGGAAGTAACTGCTGGTGGAGGGGCCATCACTGTAATGGTAAATGGGAAAAAAGAGTTATTAGACATTCAAATAAAGCCTGAGGTAGTGGATCCTGATGATGTGGAAATGCTTCAAGATTTAATAGTGGCTGCGGTAAATGAAGCTTTAAGAAAAGCTGATGAGATGGTATCTAAGGAAATGGGTAAAGTTACAGGCGGCATGAATATACCAGGATTGTTTTAAGTTTAGGCGAGTCAATAGACTAGCTTCAGGCTGCCCCGAAACCCGAATTTCTTCGTTGTTGCCTCAAGTGAGAACTCTTACGTATTTCTTTATACGCTGCGACCTCTCACTTTCAGCACGCCT
>JANQEZ010000073.1 GCA_028278115.1 Clostridia bacterium | reverse complement strand
TCGAGGCGTGCTGAAAGTGAGAGGTCGCAGCGTATAAAGAAATACGTAAGAGTTCTCACTTGAAGCAACAACGAAGAAATTCGGGTTTGTCAACAGCCTAGCCTCCACTTGATAAAGTGGAGGTCAGATTGTTGACAAAGTCAACAAGATGATGTTCTAAAAAGGGTGGTGATATAAATGAATTTAAGAGTCCTAATAGCAGATGATGATTTTGGTATGAGAATAGTATTGAAGAAGATAATAGAAAGGGTTGAAGGCTTTGAAATTGTAGCTGAGCTAGAGGATGGAGAGCAGGTCCTCAGTTTCTTAGAAAATGAAAGTATAGATGTGGCTTTTCTTGATATAGAGATGCCGGGAGCAAATGGCTTAGAGTGTGGAAAGATAATAGCAGACATAAATCCAAAGACAATCATTATATTTGCTACAGCCCATAATGAGTATATGCCAGAGGCATTTGAAGTATACGCCTTTGATTACATTATTAAACCCTTTAAAATAGGACGTGTGATAAAAACTCTAGAAAAGATTAAGGAAACATCTACTGCTGAAAATAGTAAAGAAATGGAAAAAAGTATTTTCCAGCAAAATGACTTTGATAAGCTGATTATAAAGAACAAAGAAGGGATTAATTTCATAGATACTAAAAATATAGTTTTAATACAAAGGGAAGACAGAAGCACAGTTATATACACCACCGATAACAAATACATTACATCTGAAGGATTAGGAAACCTAGAAAAACGTTTAGGAAAAACTACCTTTTTCAGAAGTCATAAATCCTATATAATCAATATATCAAAGATAACTAAAGTTTCTCCCTATGGAAGATGGACATATATTATAAACTTCAAGGATTATGAAAAGGATGCCCTTATAACTCATAAAAAATTTGCAGAGCTTCAAAAATTGTTTGGACTATAGATATAAATTGAATTAGTATCGGAGGAAAGAATGGCTGCAGCTACTAAAAATAAAATTCTTGAAAAAGACTTATATAAACCAATAAGTGAATATCTTAAGGCTAAGGGGTATGAAGTCCACAGCGAAGTAAAGGACTGTGATATTACCGCTGTAAAGGGTGAGGAGATGATTATTGTGGAGCTTAAGAGGAGCATCAATCTGACCCTTCTTTTACAGGCTACAAAAAGACAGAGGATAACCGACGGTGTATATATAGCAATTCCTAAGCCAAAAGGCTTTAAATGGGATAAAAGATGGAAGGAAATATCTACACTTTTAAAGCGGCTGGAATTAGGGCTAATAATAGTAAGCTTTTTAAAGACAACCACTGAAGTTGAAATAGTGTTTCACCCATCGGTATATAAAGTAAGAAAGAATAATAAGCTTAAGGAAAGTATTATTAGGGAAATCAATGGTCGCTCTGGGAGCTATAATGTTGGTGGAAGTGTTAGAGAGAAGATTATGACTGCCTATAGAGAAAATGCCATTCATATTGCATGCTGTTTAGAGAAATATGGTGAACTGTCGCCTAAAAAACTTAATGAACTAGGTACAGGCAGTAAAACCCAAAGCATACTTTCAAAAAATTTTTATGGATGGTTTGAAAAGGTTTCGAGGGGTGTATATACTTTAAATCCAGAAGGAAAGCAGGCTTTAGAGAATTATAGTGAAGCGGCTAAATATTATAGAAGGCTAATTGAAAAAAAAGAAAAATCTGATTAATAAAATCTTAACACAGAAATGTTAAGATTTTCAGGCTGCCCCGAAACCCGAATTTCTTTGTTGTTGCTTCAAGTGAGAACTCTTACGTATTTCTTTATACGCTGCGACCTCTCACTTTCAGCACGCCTCGAACTTCGTATTTCGGGGAAGCCTGTCACCTTGTTGACTTTGTCAACAATCTGAAAATCTTAACACAGAAATGTTAAGATTTTATTATATGTGGATATTTAACAAATCCCTAGTATATTTAATAAAATTGAGAAAATAATAGTAAAAAGATAAAATAAGTAGTATAATAAAAAAGTTGTTTAGATAGAATTGTGAAATAAGAATGATAAATGAAAAAGAACGCAAATGAGAGATAATATAATTAGGTTTTTCTTTGAAAACTGTTTTAAAGGAATACACTTAAGTGCCGGGAAAAAATATTAGACCATAAAATAATCGACATTAAAGCATGTCCATGAGTTTAAATAGAGATTCCAGTCAAAAGTTTAATTTATACATATACGTAGATTAATGTACACATCAAAAATCCCTAGAAACGCTGGATATTTTGATATGTATAAATTAACATTTACTTCGGATTCTCTATAGTAATTAATATTTTTTCCATTATATATCGAGTTTTGAGATGAGATTCTTGAAAACATTCCCTTATCTTTTTCATTTATTTCTAATATCTATGTGTAGCTTAGTAATCACATATCTATGAAAAAGCATAATACTGAGAAAAGGAATGATTTATTATGGAGAAAATTAGATTTGAAGAGCTTAATTGCTCGGAAGAAATCAAAAGAGCAGTAAAGGACATGGGGTTTGAAGAAGCAACTCCAATACAGACATTAGCAATTCCATTAGTGCTTACAGGTAAAGACGTTGTAGGTCAGGCACAAACTGGAACAGGAAAAACAGCAGCCTTTGGTATTCCAGCCATTGATATGATTGACACTAGAAGTAAAGAAACCCAAGCCCTCATACTTTGCCCAACTAGAGAATTGGCTGTTCAAGTGGCGGAGGAGCTGTCGAAAATTGCTAGATATAAAAGGGGCGTTAGAACATTACCGGTTTTCGGTGGACAGCCTATTGAGAGACAAATCAGAGGACTTCAAAAGGGCGCACAAATTGTAATTGGTACTCCAGGTAGAATAATGGACCATATGAGAAGGGGAACGCTAAAGCTGCAGAATTTAAAGATGATGATTCTAGATGAAGCCGATGAGATGCTGAATATGGGATTCAGAGAAGATATTGAAACTATCCTAGAGAGCATAGGTGAAGATAGACAAACACTATTATTTTCAGCCACAATGCCAAAGCCCATAATGGATATAATACATAAATTTCAAAAGGAGCCTGAAATAGTTAAGGTTGTTCATAAGGAATTAACTACTCCAAATATTGACCAAATATACCTTGAGGTTAAAGAAAGGGATAAGCTTGAGGTTTTAACTAGACTAATAGATATGTATAGTCCAAAGCTTTCTTTAGTATTCTGTAATACTAAAAAGAAGGTTGATGATGTTACTGATCTTCTACAATCTAGAGGTTATCCTTGTGATAAAATTCATGGTGACATGAAGCAATCCCTCAGAATCAATGTAATGAACAAATTTAAGCGAGGAGATGTTGAGGTATTGGTTGCCACAGATGTAGCAGCTAGAGGTATTGATATTGATGATGTTGAATCGGTATTCAACTTCGATATGCCCAGTCATGAAGAATATTATGTCCATAGAATAGGAAGAACAGGTCGTGCAGGAAGGACAGGAAGTGCCTTTACATTTGTGACGGGCAGAGATTTTTATACCCTAAGAAATATCATGAAATATACCAAGAAGAAGATTAAAAAGCATCCAATACCTACCCTTAGTGATATAGAAACAATAAAGACTACCATATTCCTAGAAAAGCTTAAGAAGAAAATTAATGAAGGAAATCTTAAAAAATACATTAAGGTGTTGGAAGATTTAATAGAAGATGATTTTTCAGCCATTGAGGTGGCTGCTGCACTGCTTAAAATGGAGCTTGAAATGACGGATGCAAAGGAAATAGATATCAGACCAGATAGACCACAGAGGTCTGAGAGGAGGGTCAATAGGGCCGGTGGGGAAAAAGGCATGGTTAGAATGTTTATCAACATCGGTAAAAATAAAAAAATCAGACCCCAGGATGTTGTTGGAGCCATAGCTGGAGAAACCAGTATATCAGGTAGAAATATCGGAGATATAGATATTTTTGAAAATTATACCTTCGTGGAAATACCGGAGGAATTTGCAGAAGAAGTTCTTCAAATAATGAGTAAAAATACTATAAAGGGCAATAAGATAAACATTGAGCCTGCAAAGGGCAAAAGAGGTGGAGGAAAGAAAAAGAGAAATCCAGAAAACAAACCCTCTAGAGATAAGAGTAGAAAAGCTAAAGTTAAGAAAAAGTAGGTGAAAAAGCGTCAAGAGGACGCTTTTTCAGTTCCAAGTTCCAAGTTCCAAGTTGCAAGTTACAAGTGTTTGGGTCGTTCTAATGGGCTTCAATAAGAAAACAAACTTCTGCCCCTTAATTAAGATATAAATAAGTTATAAAGGCTGAATTACCAAGTCAGGATAAACAGCTTTTACTAGACCCTAATTATCATCTAATGAAACTTATTAGAAAGACCCCAGTACTTGGAACTTGCAACTTGGAACTTGCAACCAAAACGCCTCATAAGACGCGTTTTGCTACTACTTGACTACTATATTATAAACCTTACCGGGCAAGTATATTTCCTTTACAATTTGTTTATTTTCAATAAAGCTGTTAATAATATCTTCATTTAAAGCCATATCTTTGGCATCCTGCTGTGATGCATCCTTAGAGATTTTAATTTTGGCTCTGACCTTGCCATTGATTTGGACAGGTATCTCAATTACAGCTTCAACAGTTTTAGCATCCACCCAAGCTAGCCATTTTTGGTCACTTACCCTTCCATCTAAGCCAAGCTGCTGCCAAAGTTCTTCGGTGATATGGGGAGCAACTGGATTTAGAAGGATCAATAAAGCTTTAAATTCTGCTAAGTTAATCCTTTTGATGTTATAAAATTCATTGACCATAGACATCATTGATGCTATTGCGGTATTAAACTTGAGATTTTCATAATCATAATTTACTTTTTTGATACATCTATGAATAATGGATTCCAGTTCCTTGGAGTAATTATCGCCTTTAGTAATAAGTCCCTGGAGTCTCCATACCCTATCTAAAAATCTCCTGCATCCCTTGACTCCATTTTCGGACCAAGAAACGCTCTTTTCAAAATCACCTATGAACATTTCATATAGTCTTAGGGTATCGGCTCCAAATTCATTGACTATATCATCGGGGTTTATGACATTGCCCCTTGATTTAGACATTTTTTCGCCGCTGTCGGTTAATATCATGCCTTGAGATGTCCTTTTCTTATAGGGCTCTGGTGTTGGAACAAGTCCTATATCATATAAGAACTTATGCCAGAATCTTGAGTAAAGCAGGTGCAAGGTTGTATGCTCCATACCACCATTATACCAATCGACGGGCAGCCAATAGCTCAAATCCTCCTGGCTTGCAAACTCTTTATTGTTGTGGGGGTCGATATATCTTAAGAAATACCAGGAAGAGCCTGCCCATTGAGGCATGGTATCGGTTTCTCTCCTACCTATTTTTCCGCAATCGGGACATTTTGCCAATACCCATTCCCTAATATTTGCTAGGGGAGACTCTCCTGTATCGGATGGAGCATAATTTTCTACATCGGGAAGCTCTAATGGGAGTTCGCTTTCTGGTACTGCAACCCAACCGCAGTCTTCACAGTATATAAGTGGAATTGGTTCCCCCCAATACCTCTGTCTTGAAAAAACCCAGTCCCTAAGCTTATAATTGATTTTTTTTCTCCCAAAATCCTTCTGTATTAGCCAATCACTTATCTTATCTATTGCATCCTGCACCTTTAAATTATTAATGAAATCAGAGTTTATCATGATTCCATCTTCTGTATTTGTAAAAGCTTCTTTTTCAACATTACCACCAGTAATAACTTCAACAATGGGCAAACTGAACTTCTTAGCAAAATCCCAATCCCTGCTGTCATGTCCTGGAACAGCCATAACAGTACCTAAGCCATAACTCATTAATACATAATCCGATACCCAAATTGGCAATTCTTCATTGTTTACAGGATTAACAGCTTTGATACCCTTAACTTCGACTCCCGTCTTTATTTTTGAGAGTTCAGTTCTTTCAAAGTCTGATTTTTTACTGGCTAAAGCTCTGTATTCCTTTAATTCATCTATGTTTTTAATTCTGTTTTGATGGGTTTTTAGTAATGGATGCTCTGGAGCTATAACCATATAAGTGGTGCCGAAAATGGTATCGGGTCTTGTGGTGAATACAGTAAGATAATCTTCCGAAGTCGATAATTTAAACTTAATTTCCATTCCAACTGACCTACCTATCCAATTTCTTTGTTGAGTCTTTACCCTTGGAATGTAGTCAACTAAATCTAAATCATCTATTAATTTATCTGCATATTCGGTTATCTTTAGCATCCACTGACTTTTATTTTTTCTTACAACCTCACTGCCGCAGCGTTCACATGAGCCGCCTACTACTTCCTCATTGGCAAGACCTACTTTACAGTCGGTACACCAATTAATGGGCATCTCTTTTTTATAGGCTAAGCCCTTCTCGAATAGCTTTAAGAAAATCCATTGAGTCCATTTATAGTAACTGGGATCACTCGTATTTACTTCTCTAGACCAATCGAAGGAAAAACCTAGAGCCATTGATTGCTTCTTAAATTTTGCTATATTTTTTTCTGTGACCTTTTTAGGATGAATTTTATTTTTGATTGCATAATTTTCTGTAGGAAGACCGAAGGCATCAAAGCCAAAGGGAAACAGAACATTATAGCCCTCAAGTCTCCTTTTTCTAGCCATGATATCCAATGCAGTATATGGTCTTGGATGACCTACATGTAGACCTTCTCCAGATGGATATGGGAATTCTATCAAAACATAATACTTAGGCTTAGTTTTATCATTGGAAGTATAAAAGGTTTTTTCACTATCCCATATATTCTGCCACTTTTTTTCAATTTCCTTAGGGTTATAATCAATCATAGACTTTTCAACCTCCATTAAAATAAAGTTGCAAGTTGCAAGTTGCAGGTTCCAAGTTATAAGAACAAAGAAGTGTGGCTGACGCTGGGTTGAAATCCTTACCTAAATTCAACTGGTAATAGTTTGCATTCTGCTTTTAGTAGTTCATTTTATTTCAGCCATGGGATTTCTTGGGGAAAATGTTTGAGCTTCTTAGAAATAAAAAAGCCCCTTCGTCAATATAGAGACGAAAGGGGTCGTGGTACCACTCTAATTGCAGGGAAATATATATAAATCACTGCCACTCAAAAAGTATAACGTGCTTCCCGGTTTAGACTAATTACATAAAGTATTCAAAATACTTATACTTTTCATCTAAACAGCTCCAGAACGAGTTCAGCTCATATTGATGCCATTTTTCACCAAACAATGGCTCTCTTAGAACAATAATTAAGCCTACTACTTTCCTTCAAAGCTTTCATGTATTGATTTTTAGAAATTATAGCATAAACTGTAATATAGTTCAAGGATAATTTTTATAGTGATGAAATTTTATTAAATGATATTGACAAAAAAGATAAATAGGAGTACAATATGACTATAAAGTCATATGACCTTATAGTCATATTGTATATAAATATTCTTAGCAGCAAACTGAGTATTTAACTATTTTTTTTGGATACTATATGACTATGAAGTCATTTTGTTAAGCTGAAAGGAGTGATTTAATTGCCAAAGCAGACATTTTTTAATCTGCCTAAGGAGAAAAGGGAAAGAATAGTAATGGCATCTATAGATGAATTTGCTCAGTATTATTATCATAAGGCAAGTATAAGTAGAATCGTTAAAAATGCAGGAATCGCTAAGGGAAGCTTTTACCAGTACTTTGAAGACAAGAAGGATTTATTCAAATTTATCGTTGAAAAAATCGGCCAAAGAAAAATGGAGTATTTGGGACCAGAAATGAGCAATATTGACAAGTCAGATTTTTTTCAAGTTGTAAGAAGCATGTACATCTCGGGAATAAAATTTGCTCTCGAAAATCCTAGACTCCAAGACATAGGCAATAACTTTTTAAAGGATAATGATATGAATTTGAAGGAGGAAATATTGGGGGAGACATTACCCAAAAGTAATGAGATATTTGTTGCATTGATTAATAAAGGAATAGAAAAGGGAGAGCTTGACTCTAGTATAGATGTGAAGCTAACAGCAAATATTATAACTAACCTAAGCATTATAGTAAGTGATTATTTTTTTAATGATGCAAAGGGAAAGGACTATGTAGAAATAATGCCATTAGTAGATAAAATGTTGTATATTTTGAAAAATGGTATTAAGGGTTAAGCTAGATAAGGAGGAGGGAGCAGCATGATTAATGTAAAGAATCTATATCATTCCTATACCAATGATGAAAACTATGCGGTAGAGGATATTAGCTTTAAAATTGAACAGGGCGAAGTGTTTGGATTTTTAGGTCCCAGTGGAGCTGGGAAGTCTACGACTCAACAGATATTAATTGGACTCTTGGCCCTACAACAAGGTGAAGCGAGTATTGGTGGATATGATATTAAAAAACCTAAGGAAGAGCTATTTAATTTAATTGGAGTATCCTTTGAGCACCCCAATGTTTATAAGAAGCTAAGCGGGCTTGAAAATCTTGAATTCTATAAAAAGATGTTCAGTGTTGAGACAGAGGATTCCATGAAGCTTTTAAGGATGGTTGGACTTGAGAGTGCAGCAAATAAAAAGGCAGGAGGATATTCAAAGGGGATGCTTCAAAGACTTGTTTTCGCAAGGTCCATGATTAATAATCCTAAGATATGGTTCTTGGATGAACCTACCTCTGGTCTTGACCCAAATACAGCAAGTGAAATCAAGAAAATAATCAGGAAGAAAAACGATGAAGGTACGACAATCTTTTTAACTACACATAATATGTATATAGCCGACGAGCTCTGTGATAGAATAGCTTTTATAAACGAAGGAAAAATTGAACTCATAGACTCCCCAAGGAATCTAAAATTAAAATATGGTGAAAAATTAGTCAAGATAGAGTATAAGGAAAATGAGAAGATAAAAAAAGAAAGTCTTTCAATGATAAATGATGAAGATAAAAAGAAGCTCAATAAATTAATAAACGAAGGAAAAATAGAGACAATGCACTCTCAAGAGGCAACTCTGGAAGAAATATTCATCAAAGTTACAGGGAGGGGGCTGAAATAGATGCTAAGAAGGTATTTTGGTTTAGTGAAGAAGGATATAATAACAGGCTTTAGGAACTACTTTTTCTTAGCAGTTATATTCGTTGCTTTAGTATTTGTAGGAATTATTAACTTTGTCATACCGGAAAATGCTGAAATAAAGCCTAATGTTTATTATTATTTGGAATATGAAGGCGAGAATAGCAATATACTTGGAGATGTACTGGATCAGTCGGAGGCGAGTCATAGTAATATCCACAGTGTAACTTCCAGAGATGAGATAGTTAATATAATGGAGGAGAATTTCAACAGCATAGGCATGGTTATAAAAGCGGTGGATAACAAGCCTATGGTTGAATTCATAATGCAGGGCTATGAAAACCAAGAAGTAGTAAATACCCTAATACTATCTATGAAGGATGATTTGAACAGCAGAATTAGAGGAGATATAGAAATAGAAACACTATGGTTGACAGAAGAATCTTATCAGGAAAATATACCATTTAATAAAAGTGTACTTCCCATATTCCTAGCTATGGAACCAACTATGCTTGGACTAGTTATGATAGCTGCCTTTATATTTATGGAAAAGGATGAAGGTACAATCAAAGCCTATAAGGTATCTCCGGGGAAAATACCTGAATACCTTGCTTCAAAGATAACTCTTATGATAATACTTGGATGGATTTCCACCATTATAAGCACATTTTTAGTTGTAGGATTTAATGCAGACTACCTAAACCTATTGATTATTGTTACTGTTGGAAGTATATTTGCTTCTGCTCTTGGCTTGATAATCGCTAGTTTCTTTGATAATATTTCACAATCTATGGTATGGATTTTAGCAGCAAGTATAATCTTTTCTGTACCATTTATTTCATACTTTGTTCCTAGCTTTGCACCGCTGTATATTAGGGTATTACCAACTTACCCATTACAGTTTGCAATAAGGGAGGCGATATTTCCAAGTGGAAATACTCAGATTATATACTCGACCATTTTAACCTTTACAATACTTTCTATAATAAGCTTTATTCTAGCAGTTTTTGCATATAGACGTAATCTGGCAAGGAATTAGGAGGTGAGGATTTATGAAGAGAATGTTAGCTATATTTAGGAGAGATATTTACAGCAGTACAAGGGATTTTCTGATTTTATACATGATCATAGCCCCCATTTTATTGACAGTGGGATTAAAGTTTTTCATACCTAGTGCTGCATCAGCTTCATTACAGTTTGCACTAAACAGCAAGCTTGGGGCAGAGGTAATAGAGGAATTTGAAAAGTACGGAAGTGTAGAATTATATTCCTCAGATGAAGAGATAAAGGAAAGAGTGGGGAAAATAGATGATATAGCAGGTATAAGTATCAATGATAAAGGAAACTTTAGAATAATACTTGAAGGAAATGAATCCCATGATACAAAGGAGATACCACGAAAAATCGTCAGGAGTATAGTCAGCGGTGAAGAAGTAGATGTGAATTATAAGGTAAGTGATATTGGTATACAGATGTCGCCTATTGCGTGGATTGGAGGTATATCCCTTATAATTACCGCCATCACAATGGGAGGAATACTTATTGGACTCAATATCATTGAAGAAAAGGAGTCAAAGACGGTTAAAGCCCTAAACGTATCTCCCATGAGCCGCCTAGAGTTTATAATGGGGAAGAGCTTTATAGGTATAATCATACCGATAATTGATGTGTTTGCAATACTTTGGATACTAAATATGCTTGATGTAAATTTATATATGATAGCGGTTATGACCTTGGCTAGTTCAATAATCGGTGTAATAGTAGGTTTTTTAATAGGAGTCACAAGCCCAAATCAGATAGCAGGCATCGCCAATATGAAATTATTATTTCTTTTGGTTGGGATGTCGATTATAGGTGCAATACTGATACCACAAAGTCAGCATTTCTTTTTATACTGGGTTCCTACCTACTGGGCATTCATGGGTTTTAAGGGTATTATATTGAAAACCATTACCTGGTCACAGCTTGGTATCTATGTAATCTGGATACTTGGGCTAACCTGTGGAATATTCCTATTGCTTAAAAATAGAATAAGGAAAGGGCTAGCATAAAGTAAGGGGGGGAAATAAATGTCAATGAGATGGTGGATAATTATTGCAGTAGTAGCAGTAATAATGGTTCCAATAAAGCTTAAAATTTTAAAGGGTCTGATGAATAAGGATAAAAATAAAGAAAATGATTATTAAGAATAAAGGGGACTTTTAAGAAATATTTCCCCTTGAGCTCAGATTTTGGGTGTTTAAGAATGAATTTCAAGATTTTGAAATTTAGGCGGCTTGGCTAGTATTGATGTAGGTGAGAAGCCTAAGAAATTTCAAATATCACAGAAATTTTTCATTCCAAAGCACCCTTTTTTGTTTAGAAACTTTATTTATGTAAAGTATTCTATCCGTGCCTTTGGAAAATAGTCTGTTATTATATTAGATATATATTCTTTTATCTCTAGGGCATCTTCCTTTTTATATACATATTTTACCCTACCGTATTTACCGTATTTCATCCTACGTAATGATTCGTCCATTTCAAGCTTGGTATTGGGAAATCTTTCTAAAATAATATTTTTTGCATTACTTGTGAATCTATGCTGAATTAGCTCAAAGCTTATTTCTTCATTTTCTGCAAAGCTTATATGTCTGTGTAAATTTTGAAGTAATTCTCTATACTCTTCCTTCCAATTTTCATGACGAACTATTGGAGCTATAATAAATCCAAGTGGATAATTTGCTTTCCCCACCTTTTCTGCGGCCTTAAGCCTATCCATTAAACTGTCGGTATTATGTTCAAAATTTCTAATTACATAATCAGAATTAATTGAGAATCTAAATCTTGTATGGCCATTATGAAAAGCATCTAAAATAGGATCAACATTGGCAAACTTTGTTACCACCCTCAACCTGCCATTCTTTAAAGAACCAAAAAACTCTATTGTTTCCCTTAGTGAACCAGTTATATGCTCTACTGCCAAGGGATCTCCAGTACTTGCAGCTTCAAATACAGTGACTTCCGGAAGCCTTTGTGATATGTACTTTTCGATAGTAGAGTATAAATCCTCAGTATTAACATAAATCCTTACATAGGGCTTTTTACCTTGGGTAGAGAAAAGATAGCAATATTCACAATTACCTGGGCAGTTTGTCATCAATGAAAATTGATAATGGGCAGATGGTTTACATACCTCAAGCTTTAGGCTCTTTTTAGTTCCTACAACTAAAGTCTTTTTTGCATTGGCATACTTTGATTTTTCATCCCTACCGGGTATTCCCCTTACTTGGTTATGGGATGTTGTTTTCAATATTTCTATATTATTTTCCTCGCAAAGCTTATATATTTTTTTACCCAAGGGATATTCCAAGGATGATGGTTCAAAGTAGACCCTATCAGGCATCCACATAATCATTGTCGCCTCCTTATTAGAGATAAATTAAAGATAATTAAATAGGTCATTTATAATAATTTTTGCAAAAATTCTTGATATATACATAAAATCAATTTAATATTTATGTTATAAGTAATTAGAGTTAAGATTCTAATCAAATTAAAAGAATAATCAACTTTTACATATCTTCTATTTGAAATTTATTATTACTTAAAGCTGATATTCTTAAAGACATAAGGAGAATTTGACGAAATACATATAGGGATTCCAGTCAAAAGTTTAATTTGGATTCTCTATATAGATATGGGATGAAGAAATTTTGTTTTAATATTTTTTGCTGTAAGCTATCAGCCATTAGCTATTAGCCGAATGGGCATAATATTTTTAGCTAGAAAAGCCTCGAAGGAAAGTTAAACTTCTAAGTCACATATCTATATATTAATATCATTGAGGGAGATTGGCATATGGAAAAACAAATAGAGATAGACAAGATGATTATTAAGAGAAAAAAGATACCTGTGCTAATTAAAGATAATGCATGGGAGAGCTTATTTAAGGAGAATCAAACTAAAGAAATGAAAGAATTAGGTGATAGGCTAAAAGAATTGATGCATGAAGAAAATGAAGCTGAAAAGCAGCTAAAAGAAAAACTTAGACGTAAAAAGATTCTTATGAATAAGGTTTTAAAGCTTTCTGACGAAGCAAATTCAAATAATGATAAGGTTGCTTTGGAAAAGCTTGAAAATACCAAGGAGAGGATATTGGAAGTAAATGATAAAATTGACGAGCTTCAGTTCAGATTAGAAATAATTCCTAAAGAAATACATGATACAAATTTTGAACTCCTCAAAGAAACAATAGCTGTAACCTATAAAGATATTACTTCGGGGAGAGAGAGAGTAGGTAATCTTGATTTTGAGATTCAAAAACTGAGAAAATTACTGGGAAAAATGTGGGAAGAAAAGTTTACAAGGGAAAAAAGAATAAATGATTTATATTTATATCTTCATGGAACATTGGGACACGAAGAAACAGATAAGCTTGACAAACAATTTTTATAAAGAAAAAGTAGTATAAACAAAACCTTCAATAAAGTATATTCATTGGGGGTTTTTTCTATTTGACTATTTGGGTATAATTATATATACAGCTAATTTGAATGACTTTGGATTAAGGTCTTTTATGTAAATATACTGGGCGGCAATCCGGGAAAGATAAATTTATTCTCTAGACCCACTTGAAGGGCTTTAAAAGCCTAAGGGCTGAGAGCTAAGAGCAAAGAGCTGACAAAGAGTCTTTAGACGATTTTGTCTTACGGGGTGATAAAAGGTGATAAAAGGAACAGGCATAGATATTATTGAGATTGAAAGAATAAGTAAGGCGATAAAAAATCAAAAATTTCTAGAGAGAATTTTCACAAAAAATGAAATAGAGTACTTTAATACCATAAACAATAATATAT
>JANQEZ010000053.1 GCA_028278115.1 Clostridia bacterium | reverse complement strand
TGGTCACACATCTATATGTATACTTTCTTTTTAAATTTAATATTTTTAGCTTAAAATGCAGATAACTTCATTGTTTTATCTAAAAATAAATTAGAGCCAAAGGAGATTATCTATATTAAGGGGGTGCATTAGATGAAAATGAATGTAATAAACTTGGGCAGATGTGAATACGAGAAGGCTTTAGAAATACAATACAATATACTGAAAAAAAGGCAAGATGGCGTTATAGAGGATACATTGATTTTAGTAGAACATCCACCTGTTATAACCTTGGGAAGACAGGCAAATAAAGATAATATTATTGGGTCTGAAAAATTGAGGGAGAATAATGGAATAAAAACATTTGAAACCAATAGAGGTGGAGACGTAACATATCATGGACCGGGACAAATAGTGGGATATCCTATATTTAATATAAAGCAATCTAAAATGGGAATAAGAAAGTTTGTAGAGAATCTAGAAGAAGTATTTATTAAGCTATTGAAGGAAAAATACAATATCACTGCCAATAGAAATCCTAAGCATACAGGTGTATGGATAGGAAATTCCAAGATTGCAGCCATTGGATTGGCGGTTAAGCGTGGAGTGACAATGCACGGATTTGCATTCAATGTCAATACGAATCTAGAGCATTTTAACTTTATAATACCATGCGGTATATCCCATAAAGACGTAACCTCTGTAGAGAGACTGCTAGGAAAGCCAGTGGATTTTGATGAAGAAAAAAACTCTGTGATTAAATACTTTTCTGAGGTCTTTAATTATGATATTGCTTTTAAAGAGCTATAAATTTAAAGAATAGAAGAGGATTTGAAACTATTACCACTAAAATATTAGACTCAAACTACCTTCTTCTAAAACCTATTAGCAAGACCCTAACACTCGCAACTTGGAACTTGGAACTACAACACATTACCAGACACCTTTTTTCTTACCCTAGAGTTACGACTATTAAGCCTAAGAGCCAAGAGCTGAGAGCTAAGAGCTACATTGTCCTAAGGAGGTATATTTTGAAAAACTTGAGAAAACCAGAATGGCTTAGAATAGATTTAAATAAAGGCAGAAGCCTAGACTATGTAAAAAAAATACTTGAAAAATTGTCCTTAAACACCGTCTGCGAGGAAGCTAACTGTCCAAATAGAATGGAATGCTTTAGCAAAAAGACCGCAACCTTTATGATACTAGGCAGTCAGTGTTCCCGTAACTGCACGTTTTGTAATGTATCCCATGGAGATTTAGAAGAGGTGGATCACAGCGAAGCAGAAAATATTGCAAAAGCAGTCATGGAACTGGGGTTAAGACATGTGGTTATTACCTCTGTAACAAGGGATGACCTGAAAGATGGGGGAGCAGGTCATTTTGCCCGTGTAATTAGAGCCATAAAAGCATATGATGAAAAAATCATAGTTGAAGTACTGATACCAGACCTTTTGGGAGATATAGGAGCCCTTAAAAAGATAGTAGAAGCAAAACCAGAAATAATAAATCATAATATTGAAACCGTACCTAGATTATATGACGAAGTAAGACCCCAGGCACTTTACCAAAGATCACTAGAGGTATTAAAAAATGTTAAGGATATGGATAAAAATATATTCACAAAATCTGGAATAATGGTAGGTCTTGGGGAAAGGGAAGAAGAAGTATTGGAGGTACTAAAGGACCTTAGAAAAGGAGGCTGCGACTATTTAACTATTGGCCAGTATTTAGCCCCAAGTAAAGAGCATTATCCCATTGCAGAGTATGTTCACCCAAATGTGTTTCAAAGGTATGAGAATGAAGCTCTTAAGCTTGGATTTAGCTTTGTGGCATCAAAGCCTCTTGTGAGAAGCTCATACAATGCATCTGAAATGTATAATAAAGCTCTTTAGAGGATAAATCTTAAAAAGCATAAAAGATAAGATTTTTGAACAAATAAAAATCTTATCTTTTATGCTTTTTTAAAAGTAATATTTTTTGCTTAGTTTGGGAAAAAATTCATCATATATAGAAGCAAATTATTACAAAAAATAAAAATGAGAAAGAGGTGATAATATTAAAAAGTGTAAAATGATTTTTATCTTCATGTTAATGTTAACAATAACATATCCAGACTTATTTTTTATAGAATCCCATGCTAATCCCTTAAATAAAAATTCCATTGAGGTTGTGGATTCACTTCCCTACGCAAAATATATGAAAAGCACCAGATATAGAGATGACAAGGAAAATTTCCAAAAAGCTGATAAACTAGATAATCCAAGTCTAAAGAAAGAAAATAACGGAGAAGATATTGAGCACATACTTCTAATTGGAATAGACAGCAGAAGAAGGGATTTTAAAAATGGCAGAGCGGATACTATAATCCTAGCCTCCATAAATAAACTGGATGGAGACATTAAACTGACATCAATAATGAGGGATACCTATGTAAAAATTCCAAGGTATAAAAATAATAGAATTAATACAGCCTATGCCTTTGGAGGAGCTGAATTATTGAAAGATACTGTAAATAATAACTTCAACCTAAATGTGGATAAATATGTAGTAATAGATTTTAGAGGCTTTGAAAAGGTAATTGATATACTAGGTGGAATAGAAGTAGATATTAAAAAACATGAACTTAAGGAATTGAATAGATGTATAGTAGAACTAGGTGGAAGCAGAACTAATTTTGTTAGACAAAGAGGATTAAATCATTTAAATGGAGAGCAAGCTCTTACCTACTGTAGAATAAGAAAAGTAGGAAATGGAGATTACGACAGAACTGAAAGGCAAAGACGTGTTTTGCAATCAATCATTGCCAAGGTAGAAAAGATGAAATTTTCCCAGTATCCTAAAGTAATAGCCAGCATGTATCCCTATGTCAAAACCAATATAAGCAATACAGAAAGCCTGAGGCTGATATACAGCTATTACAATGTTAAAGATTGGAAGGTAGAGAGTATGCAGATACCTACTGATGAATCGGGAAAACCTAAATTAATAAATTCCATGTGGGTAATAGACCCAGATATAGAGGAGTGTATAAAGTTTATTCAAGAATTTATTAAATAAGCAAATTGGGGTTACAAAACGGGGTCAGGCTTTTATAATTTTATAATTTTATAATTATAACCCAAATTATAAAATTATAAAAGCCTGACCCCTGACGATAAAAATTAAGCTTACTTATTTAGCATCATAATATCAAATGGTGGAAATATAGAAGAAGCCTTTGGTTTATCATGACTATCAGCAAAGATAGCTGATGACATGGAAACTATTATTGCCAGAGTAAGCATTAAGCCTATAAGTTTCTTTTTCATTTTTTAAATTCCTCCTTTTATTCTAGAAGATGTTTTTTTATTTCTTTTGTATAAAATCTAATATCTCCAAGACAAGTTTTTAATTCTTGTATGTATTCCTTATTATCCGAAGAAGTGCTTTTAATTAACTTATAAACTATTTCATCTACATCTTCTAATATATTTATATTACTGCTAGTCCAACCATATTCTATTATAGTATTAATTCCACCAATAATAAACTTTTTATAAACAAATTTTTCCTCAGTTTTATCAATTATTTCTATTAACTTACCTATAGCTTCACCAGCTTCATCTTTATTAATAAGAATCTGAACATAAGTTTGGTAGTAGACAATCTTATACGATAAGTGTTCATCACTAACACAACTAAGAGCTAAGTTAACATAATAGAGTGCTTTGTCATATTCTTTTAAAAGTCTATATACTACTGCTAAATTATTAAAAAGTAGACTTTGATTTAAATCGTCATCGTAAAAATCTAAAGATTTACGATAATATTCAATAGCTTTTTTATATTTTTTTCGCCTTTCAAAACTAATTCCTATATTCATTATGGAATCGCCTTTATCAGTATTGGTTTCAGCATATTCCAATGATTTTTCAAATAGAGGCTGAGCTAAAGCAGGGTGGTTAGTATTGTTTTGTAATATGCCATATCTATAATAGTGTAAATACTTTGTTGCATCGTCAATCAAATCATTATCGCTTAAAACCTCACCAACCTCATCATAAAATCTCTTAGACTCTTTGTATTCACATTTATAAAAATACATAAGCCCAAGCTCTGATTTCCACCTAATCACATATCTAGAATTACTTATAGTGTCGATAGCCGACTCCATTAAACCCATAGCCTTGGCAATATTATTTCTATAAAAATGATACATGGCAAGGTTTCTCTGCATCTTTGCGATATCTGAATACAGATTATATTTAACACATAAATCCTTTAGCTTAGTAAGGACCTGTAAATCCTCAGGGCTTTTATATATACTGATGCCTTCATGAATTGCTGCAACCTTTTCCTTAATCTGCTCCTTGTCGGATTTTACTATCTCATCTATACCCTTGTCAAGGAGTCTTGAGAGCCTAATCTTAAAGGTATCAGAACCTAGCCTTCTTTCATGTAAATACTGTCTTAAAGTCCGTCTTTCCATCCCAATGGCACTGGCA
Organism: Clostridia bacterium; assembly: GCA_028278115.1. Classification (GTDB taxonomy): domain Bacteria; phylum Bacillota; class Clostridia; order Peptostreptococcales; family Caminicellaceae; genus JANQEZ01. The sequence continues at coordinate 195 of JANQEZ010000053.1, read as the reverse complement.
AAGCTGTCTAAATCCTCAAAATGCTCCAAAACCGCTTCCTTAACCTGTTTCCCCGGTGGCTTAAGCTTTATGTCGTCAAGAGTTAATTTATCCATCTTTTTTATCACCTTCTTCTTAATAAGTTTAAAGTTTTTTATATAAAAAATATTACATATATATAATAATTCCTCACATAAATTACAATTCCTTCATAAA
>JANQEZ010000044.1 GCA_028278115.1 Clostridia bacterium | reverse complement strand
TTTCATTTGAGTGATTTTTATGAATCTGTTTTAACCTACAAAATATAAGAAAAACAGGTTCATAGCATGAACGAAAAGGAAATATCAAATACCCCCGGCGGCATGAACTAGCACACGGGGTTAAGTTAATATTTTCAAAAAATGTAGAAGCATTCATTGTTTTTTTAATAATTAAAGTTTAAAATCCCTTTTCTATATATAAAGTGAAAACCACCAATTAGAGTATATTCTCATAATTGGTGGTATGTATTTCTTTAGATTAAACTATACTGCTTAAATTATGTCATATGTATAGAGACTTACTCATTACTACAATCTAAGTTCCAGTAAAAACCATATTTATCAATTAAAGATCCAAATTTAGAACCCCAGAATTGATCCTCTAAAGGCATCAGTATTTGACCTTCCTTTGCTAAAAGATCATAAACACGTTGCTGTTCTTTGGCATCCTCAAAACCAAGGGTTAGTGCAACGTTATTTCCTGGTTTAACCGGTTGGTGGGAACCTGCATCAGAAAAATAAACTATGTTTTCACCAAAAACCAATTGTGCATGAAGAATCTTTTCCTTATCTTCATCTGCTATCTCCATTCCTACTGCTTCTTTATAGCGTTGTAGATAAGCTACCTCACCATTTAGTACCTCTTTATAAAATCCTAAAGCCTCTTCACAATTACCATCTAACATTAAATACGAAATTATTTTCATTTGTATTCCTCCTTATTTTAATAAATATTTACCCAGTTAGATTTAACTAAAACCAATAAATATTTTTAAGAGGCTGATTTAAAATAGCATTAAATCCTATGATGTATATCACCTATAAATAATATTTCAAGCCAAGACACACTCTGTATAGATTGGGCATATGATGATTTTATAGGTATATGAAAAGGAGTGAAAATATGTACAATGTTTATGGAGCTTTTCCATTGCCATATTGGGTCAATAGTCAAATGTATCCACCACTCAGTATGTATAATCTTTATAGAATGTATCCCTATGGTAACTGGATTAACCCACCGCCATATAATTCAAACCCATCAAAGGGGTTTATTAGATTAAAGGATTATGGTCCAAATCCCTTTGTTGTAAATATTGAAGAGGCAACTATACAAAACAACAATTTCCGTACTGCTTTATGGACTGGAAAGCACCTTCAAGTTACCTTGATGAGTATCGAACCGGGAGAAGATATAGGTCTAGAGATTCATCCCACAGTAGATCAATTCATACGTATTGAAGAAGGTGAAGGGCTTGTTAGAATGGGTGATAGAAAAGATAGATTGGATTTTAAAAAAAGAGTATCTGATGATTTTGCCATAATGATACCAGCAGGCAAATGGCATAATATAATCAATACAGGTAAGAAACCTCTTAAATTATACTCTATCTATGCACCTCCTGAGCATCCTCGAGGCACAGTCCATGAGACTAAAGCCATTGCTGAGGCCGCTGAGCAAAAGCATCATCACTAATAAAGATAGACGCTTTTAAACCTTAAAGCTTCTTCTCAAATATGTTTGAGTTTAATTACAGTCTTCACATCCACATAGACATTCATCTCTTGAAGACTTTGTTATAGAGCATGTGCATTCCTCACAGGAACACTTACATGCATTAGCGTACAATCTATAGCAGCTTACAGAACCAAATATAGCTAATCCAATTATCAAGGCTCCAATTATTAAATATTTTGAAAATCTTAGCATATCCTCATCTCCCATAGGTTATTAAATCTTTTTAATAACCTATGATGATTATTACTTATTTATTCCCTAATAATATATTTAATTCAAGTAGTACAACGAGTTAATTTATTAATATTTAAATAAGTATATCTAAAATTTACTTACAAGCTCCAGCCTTCAACCTCCCTGCGAATTTTAAGGAATTGTCTATAAATCCCCTCCTCCTTAATTAGGGTTTCATGGCTTCCCCTTTGGGATAACTCTCCTTTATCCAATACAATAATCTGATCTGCATTTTTTACGGTGGTAAGTCTATGGGCAATTATAATTACAGTTTTCCCCTTAGTTAATTCAGCTATGGCACTTTGTATATAACCCTCGTTCTCAGGGTCAATACTTGATGTGGCTTCATCAAGTATGATAATTGGGGCATTTTTAAGTATTGCCCTTGCTATTGAAATACGTTGTTTTTCGCCTCCAGATAAAGAGGACCCGCCTTCACCTACAAAGGTATGATAACCATTCTCTAGATTACTGATAAAATGGTGACATCTAGCCAGCTTAGCTGCTTTCTTTATTTCCTCCATAGATGCGTCGGGTTTTCCAAAGCGAATATTGTTTTCGATGGTATCATGGAACAAATATACTTTTTGAAAAACCATGCTAATATTAGTTAAAAGGCTGTCACAAGTAAATTCTTTTACATCCCTACCTCCAACTCGAATTTCTCCTGAATCCACATTATAAAATCTCGCTATCAAATTGCATAGGGTAGTCTTTCCACTGCCGGATGGTCCAATAATTGCTGTCTTGCTTCCCGTAGGAATTTTAAAGCTAACATTTTTTATTACTTTTTGATTATCATATGAGAAGCTAACATCATCAAATTCAATATTAAAGCCTTTAAGCTTCACATCTATTCCATCTTTATCTATATAATCTACATCACGAAACTCCTCAAAGTGATCTAAAACAGCGTCAATAGTTCCCAGTATGTGGGCAGCATCATTAATCCCTTCCACCTTGGCAAATATGCTAAAGGAAAACATAAGCATCATGACCATATGAAAAATTTCCATTTGCCCCTGTAAAGTAAAGCTTGAAGCCATCCAAATAATACCTGCAGCAGCTCCATGCAGTGCCATTAAATGAAGACAATTCATCAATGCAAAATTTCTATTAACCTTTATATTAATGGATTTATTATCCCTAAAGACCTTTTTAATAACATTAAAGGAAGCTCCCTTTTTTCCAAAGGATTTCACTACGCCCATTCCACGAATATATTCAATAACAGCCCCTGCCATCTCCTCCTGTGATCTATGGACTTTATCTATGCTTTTGCTGCTAAATTTGTTTAAAATATATAAAAATACTCCCGATAGTAAAACCCCTGCTATACACAATAAAGCAATAGGTATACTAAAAATCATGAGGGAGGAAATGGTTGCAAATACAAAGATATATCCATTTACCACCGCATCAATCATTTTCATACTCATAAGCTCTAAAGTAGACAGTTCAGATGTTTGCATGGCTGTTAAATCCCCAGTACTATTTTTAGCAAAAAAACCTAAGGGTACACGTTTTAGCACCTCACCAATACGTATTCTTTCATTAAATGTCACTTCATGACCAATGCTCTCTTGAGATTTAGCCCTTAGATATGAAAAAAAGAACTTTAAAAGAATAAACACTACAATAAGTATAAAAGCCTGAAGTACAAATTCATGGGTTAATGCTTCTTTTCCCTGTTCATCCATCAATATTCTATTCAATGAGTAAGCAGCAATAACTATTGGAATTGCAGAGCATACTGAAATAAGAAAGGAATAAATGAAGCCAATATACAGCCTTTTCTTATAATGTCCAGTCCAATTAATAATTCTCCGAATAGTTCTAAACATAATGCTCCTCCCTTTGCTTTGCTATAAAACTTTTGCTTTGAATATGGGTATTCCACATATCACTATATAAATTTGATTTTTCAATTAAACCTTCATGGGAATCCTTTGCCAATATCTTTCCATCCTTCAATAGTATAATCTTATCTGCATGTTTAATGGTTGATAAGCGGTGGGCTATAACCAGTAGAGTTTTTCCCTTTATCAAAGCCTTAATGGATTGTTGGATTTTGTCTTCGTTTTCTGGATCGGTATAAGCAGTTGCCTCATCAAGAACTACTATGGGTGCATTTTTTAATAAAGCCCTGGCTATTGCGATTCTTTGTTTTTCTCCACCGGATAATCTATTGCCTGCTTCACCGGCTGTTGTTTCATACCCCTTCTTAAAGTCCATGATAAAATCGTGGCATCTTGCAGCCCTAGCAGCCTCAAAAACCTCATCATCCTTAGCCTTTGGATTTCCTAACCTAATATTCTCCATTAAGGTTGTATTGAAAAGAAAATTATCTTGGGTCACAAAGCTAACGGTGTCCCTTAGCTGTTTTAAAGGTATATTCCGGATATCTACACCTCCAATAGTAATTGCTCCAGCAGCTACATCCCAAAATCTGGATAGTAATCTTGCTATAGTAGACTTTCCACCTCCCGAGGGTCCCACTAAGGCATAAAAGCTGCCCTGTGGCATTGAAAATTCAACTTCCTTTAATACCCTTGTATTATCATAGGAAAAAGAAACCCCTTTATACTCAATACTATAATCCTTAAGCTTAGCTTTCTCATGCTTTACAGGTAGCTCCTCAATGCTCAAAAGCTTACTTGCATCCTTTATTGCATATTCTATAAGCTTTGCTTCGTTAATGAAAACAGCAAGTTTCATAAAGGGCCCAACTATACCCAATGAAAGGATAGCACACATGGCAAATTGTGATGGATTTAATGTTCCCTTCATGTATTTTATTAATCCTATGGGTACAGTTCCCAGTAGAGTTGATGGCAATACAGTCAAGGAAAAGTTCATAAGCCCCCAGGTACTGCTAAACCAATTTAAAGTATAATCCTTAAATGCTTCAATGGCCCCTACAAACTTTTCATAGGATGTAGATGACTGATTAAATGCCTTTATGACTTCAATTCCCTCAGTATATTCCACAATCACGCTGTTTACATGATCGCTGGCCTTCATATAATCACTGTACTGCTGGTTGTAATTACGCATCATAATAGCTATAGATAAAGCAGCAATAGGAAGGGAGGCCAAGGTTGCCAAAGCCATTACCACATCAATAGTACATAGATAAATAAAGACAATAATTGGCAGCAAAAGGTTGGAAAGCATCTCTGGTATAACATGGGCAAGGGGAACTTCAATTACCTCAACCCTGTCTAAAATAATATTTTTCATCCTTCCTACGGTTTCGTTTATTACTGTCCCAAGTGGGGCCTTCATCAGCTTGTCAAGAATAGATAATCGTATTTCCTCTAAAATAGTATAGGCACTTATATGGGATAGTATTGTTGAGAAGGTATGAAATACTAATTTAATTAAATATCCCCCAAGGGCAAGTAAAGCATAATAATTTACAAGTCCTTTCGTCGTACCATCTTGGAGGAATAAAGTAATTATTCTATATACTGCGATATAGGGAAGAAAACCTCCTAATACACTAATTACTGCACATAGTACAGATAATATCATTTTGCCTTTACATTTAAGGATATATTTCCACAATATTCTCAGCCAGCTTCTTTCCTTCAATTATCTCACCTTCCTTAAGTTAATAGGGGTGTTTCAAATTAGGGGAGGTATTTCTGAGACAGCCCCTTTAACCAAAATCATTATTTATTGCTTAACCTATCCTCCCCTTAAATTCCTATATTCCTTTGGAGTATATCCTAAAACATTTTTAAAGGCAGCAGAAAACTTGCTTGGACTGCTATAACCCACAGAAGCAGCAATATCTGCAATATTTGTTTTAGTTGTTTTAAGTAGTGTAGCAGCTTGATTCATCCTACAGACCTTTGTATATGCATATATAGAAAGCCCATAAACCCCTTTAAAGCATTTCTTCATTGATGTGAGGGATATGTCAAAGCGTTTTGAAAGCTCTTTTAATGTAAAGTGTCTATCTAGCCTTGAGGTAATCACCTCATGTATTTCTTTAATCTTCTCTACTTCAGTTTTATAAAAATAAGGTCTTTCGTCTTTATAATCCGATATTTCTAATGCATCTAAAAATAAGAGCATCTCATATATTTTTATCTTGTAATAATATTTCTTGATTTTATGGGGAACGGTATAAAGTTCAGAAAAAATATGTTCAATGGATTCTACACTTCTTATTATGAATTGACTTGTAAAGCTGCAATATTTCTCCTTTAGCCTCTGTAAATCCACTGGAAATCCAAGAAAATTTTCCTTCAGTGCAGTATTGGCATCATCAATCTTAAAGAGGATACTAAGCCCATGATAGTGGGAAAAGGGAAATGTAAAATCCGTATCATGTCCACTACGATTATCTATTCTCAAATCACCAGCCGACAGATATCTATATCTGCCATTTGGTGCTAATTCTTCAATTTTTCCTTCTCGGCAGTGGTCTATACATAACACATTTGTATTACTTGTCCATTCTGACTTACACCTTTTCATATGGAAATCGTTATAGGTCAAGTAAACTCCCTTAAATACCTCATACATAGTTATCTGACCTTCTCCAGTTTCATTACGTATTTGATAAATTTGACAATAGTCGTTAGAAACAATTTCAATTACATTATTACCAAAATCTACGTCTTTAATGGCTTTCATGACCTCCCCCCTAAATTTCCAACCTGCTTGTACAAGTGCATTCCAAAAACTCCATATCATGGGTAACAATAATAATGATATGCCCAGCCTTTGCCAGTTCTTTAATAGTATAACTTACCGCCATCATATGCTGATAGTCAAGACCGCTAGTAGGTTCATCAAATAGAAGTACCTTTTTTCCACATAATACCCCTGCGGCTATGGCAAGTCTTTGTTTCTGTCCTCCCGATAGTGCCATTGGATGACTGTCCTTAAAGCGAAGTAAATCAAAATCTGAAAGCACTGCTTCGATTGTTTCATCATCAATATTTCTATCATGGAGACTACATTCATTCCATACGCTATTACAAAAAAGTTGATGATTCACATCCTGCATAATAAGATAACTGAGCCGATTTCTCTCTTTTGTATTAACTCTTTTCCCGTTAAAAAGAATTTCTCCTGATGCTTCTTTTATAAGACCTGCCAAGCATCGAAGCAGAGTCGTTTTACCTTGCCCATTGCGGCCCATAATCCCCAGCACTTCACCGCTAGCTACTTTAAAAGACAAATTACTCAGTACATTGCTTTGATTATATGAAAAGCTTAAATTTCTGACATCTAGCTCCGCTATTGTCTCTTTATTTAGATATGATCTGAGTTTAGTTGATTTTTCATTAAGCCTTTGCATCTTGAGTTCATCTAATTCTATTGTAGATTTATTCTCTATAGTTCTTAATCCCATAAGCACCCTTTCTTCATTATTAAGGGCTAAAAATTCATCTCGGCTATAAATCTTCTTTATTACACCATCTTCCATATATACGGCTCTATCAATTAAATCCACTAAGAAATAAATGCGGTGCTCAGCAATAAGAATTGTCTTACCCTCAGCTTTTATACTCTCCATTTGCTTTTTCAGTAATTGAATTGATTTGTAGTCTAAATTAGCTGTCGGTTCATCAAGTACATAGATGCTAGGATTCATGGCATAAACACAGGCAAAGGCTAAGCTTTGCTTTTCTCCTGCTGACATTGAAAATATATCTCGACTGCGAAGCTTTTCAATATTTAAGGCTTTAGTCGTTTCATCAATTCGCTCTCTTATACACTCCATCTTCACCCCTCTGTTTTCAAGTCCAAATGCCAGCTCCGCCTCAGATTCTAAATTAAAAAACTGGGACTTTGGATTTTGAAAAACAGAACCCACATTTTCAGCCAACTGGTAAACTTCCAAATTATCTACCCTATCTTCCCCTATATAAACTTCTCCCACCTTTATTTCACCTTCAGTAAAATGGGGAATCAAGCCATTAATTAGTCTTGTTACCGTTGTTTTACCGCAGCCACTCTTGCCACAAAGTAAAACACATTCACCTTCCTTGATTTTCAAATCAATATTTGAAAGATTTTCTGAATTTGGCTTATATTCAAAGGTTAGATGATTGATTTTTATCATAACTGCCTCCTTAGACCAAGATAGTGCTTATTACAAGAAGTATTCCTGCTGCTATAAATACATAATCCTTTATACTAAATTGTATATCAAAGGAACTAGTTTTTTTAATAGGATTTTCAATACCTCTTGTTACTGCAGCCGCTGAAAGCTCTTCAGCGGTATTAATTGCCGATAACATTAATGGTACTGTATAGGCTTCTATTTTAGCAAAGCCTTTGATTCCACGAAGCTTCATTGCATCTTTAATATGAGTGCTTTCCTCTCTTATTGCAGGAAAATATCTAATTGTTACGGATAATATAGTAATAATACGCTCAGGTACACGCCATTTTCTAAATACGAGAATTAAATAACTCATAGGAATGCGTTTTATGATGATGCTTCCAACCATAAGACTAGGGATTATTTTTCTTATATATACCGAAAGCATGCTGAAAATAGTGGCAAAAACTGGTAAGGAATTAGGAAATACATAATACTGTAAAAAAATAATAGAGGCAAACATCCCAATTAAAATAAAGCCTATCCTAGTGCATCTGCTGTATACAAGCAAGCTAAATAGTAACGCTATAGTTATTAATTCAATGAATATGGATTTGTCGGAAAAGGCTATAATATTTACCATAAATAATAGTATTATCATAGTTCTTGGGTCAGCAGGAGCTTTTTCTCCCCTTGTATTCTCTAAAAAATTAGCTCTTCCTAACATAATATTAGCTCTAATGCCCATAACTACACAACACCTGCTTTAGCAAAATGCTTATTAAATAATTTTTTGGCAATTAGTGCTCCAAGGAATCCTGCAATTAAAGTCAATATGACCATTATAAAAAGCATACTTGGTGATGCAAGCTGCTCTAATCCCTTTATATATCCTTCTGGCATACCAAATTCTTTAATCTGAGTAAAAAAACTTTCCCTATATACCCAGATTGGTAATGGTGAGCCAGTCATACCTAAGCAAAAGAAAGAATACCCAAGGGCATTACTCCAAAATTTATTATAGCCTGTTATGCTTCTAACAATCTCTGCAATAATAGCTCCAACAACAAAGGCTATTGGCATAGTTATGGGGAACTGACCCATAATAAAATATATAAAGCCTACAACAATCCCCATCATCAATACAGCAAAGGGTTTTTTTATCTTTGTTACCATTATCATAAAGGGAGTAGCTCCCAGTAGAGCAGCCAGTACCGGAGACATAATCCATATTATTGGATGTAGTCCTCCGCTAATATTGGACGCAAGACTTGCTACAAAATAAATTGCTGTAAATATACCAATGGTAATCTGATCCTTCCCTTTTAATCTTTTGCTTTTTTCCATTTTAAATCTCCTCCTATTATTCTAAATGATTGCATTAACTGAAACTTAAAGCTTCAACTCTATGATTGCACAATCGTATTATATAGAAAAACCATAGTATATGCTGCACTAAAGATTAATAAATTTTAAGTATGAATATCTACGTGATAATAATTATCATCTTCATTAACAAGTATACACTATTATTAGCTCCCCTGTTACTCCATAGGGACGGAAGTATACTATTTGGACAATTGTTAAATCCTTCTCCATTATCATTAATTCCTTTATTTTCCTTAAAAAAATGGGTGTCAAGCTAATCTATAAACCTTACTTTATGGTATCTTAAGGTTTATAGGTTAGTTTGACACCCTTTATTATCTTCACTTTCCATAAATCCATTATACTAATTAAAGTTTAAACCATTATACTTTTTCAAAATGCTTTTTAAGCATTTTCCTTCCAAATAATCCCCCTAACAAGCCTCCTATTATAGTGGCTCCAAGGGCAACAAAAAATAGAGGACCTGTAATAAAGCTAACCATACTTATAACGTAGTCCTGGGCATAGCCTGCAGCTAAAGTTTGTTCAATATAAGAGTTTGTGGATAATATCATGGGAGACATAAAACCAAACCAGAGGCATGTTGTATAAACTGTATATCCTATGGTATTCTTCCAAAAGCTTTTATATTTACTTGAATAGGATATGATTTCAGCAATGATTCCACCTGCAAATCCATACAATGGAGCTAATCCATAGGTTCCCATTAAAAAGTAAATAATAGAAATCACAGTGGTCATAATAATAATTGTTCCACCCTTAGATATTTTTGTAATTACATACATATAAATAATACCGCAGGGAATTGCTCCTAATGTAGAGTAGAATAAAAAGGCAATTGGAAATATACCCATTACTGCCGCAAATAGAAAAAGTACTACAGCAAATAAGACTGAAAAGATCCCCAATGTAATTATATCCTTTGTCCTTAGCTTAGAATCATTTTTTCTGTTTATCATTGTACATTTTCCTTTCTTTTATCTAAAAAAAACTGTCTAATATAGTGTAAATGATTTGAGTCAACTGGATAATCTTTAGAGATTTTTCCTTTTTCTATCTCTAACACCCTGTCACATGTGCTTAAAAGCAGCTCATAATCATGGGTTATGACAAAGATTCTCTTACCTTTATTTCTAAGCTTTTCCATAACAGCCTTTACACGCTGCATATTTCTATAATCCAATCCGCTGGTAGGCTCATCCAGTATCATAATATCAGCATTTTGAATTATTCCGGCTGCAATTGTCAGCCGCTGCTTTTCTCCTCCTGAGAGGCTCATAGGATGCCTACTTTTAAGCTCCATAAGGGAAAGCTCTTTTAGGACTTCTTCAAATTCATCGGAGCTGTTTTTTTTCATCTTGCCGGATAAAACCAGTTCTCCCATAACACTGTCACTAAATAACTGACAAGTAGAATCCTGCATCACAAGGTATATCTCTCCTATTCTTTCTTTAGCCCCCAATTTACTATCATGAAATTGAACTTTGCCTTTTTTTTCCTTTAATAATCCACATAGACAGCGTGCAAAGGTAGACTTCCCACATCCATTTTTTCCAATGACAGCAGTAATTTGTCCTGCAGTAGCATTGCAGCTAATGCCACAAAGTATTGGTTTTAGATTACGATAGGATGTCCATAAATCTTCAACAAAGAAATCTGTCTCTTTTTTTCTTTGAAGAGGTTTATGCTTTAATTTAATTTTTTTAAGATCATAGCTCCTGAGTCCATAAGATACACGTTCTTCATTAGAAAGCTTTGAAAATTCTTCACCACTCCATTCCTCCTTTATAGAGCCCCTCTCTAAATATACAACCCGGTCTACAATTCCCTTTAAGTAATAAAGACGATGCTCTGAAATGATGACTGTTTTTCCCTGTGCCTTTAGTATAGTTAAAATCTGTGCCAGTTTTTCAGTAGCAGCCGAATCTAAATTTGCCGAAGGCTCGTCCATTATAAAAATATCTACTCCCATAACATAAGCAGATGCAATTGCCACCATCTGTTTTTCCCCTCCTGAAAGGGAGAAGATATTTTTTCCTAATAGATGAGCTATTCCTAAATCTTCTACTGTTTTTTTAACTGTTTCGTGAATCTTTTCTCTATGCCAACCAAGATTCTCACAGCCAAAGGCAATTTCACTTGTAGTGTCTAAATTAAAAAACTGACTGCGGGGATTTTGAAATACAGAACCAACCTTGGTGGAAAGCTCATCTACACCCCATTTATCTAGCTCTAACCCATCTATTGAAATAGTCCCCTTTAGATTGCCATAATAAAAGTGAGGAATCAATCCGTTTATCAATCGTGTAAGGGTGGTCTTACCGCTTCCACTAGCACCTGTTAATAGAACAAACTGACCTCTTTTAATATGGAGAGATATATCATCTAGACCTGCAGCTTTGGCTTCGTCATAATTAAAACTAACATTTTCTATTTTAATCATAAAACATCACCCTCCAATAAACACCGATACTATGCATAAAGTTAAAAACAAAGCTAAAAATATTCCATCAGCCAAACCAAAACCTACCTCATAATATGAGGTACGAGGCTTTGGAGAATCTATTCCTCTTGTGACGGCTGCTGCTGATAATTCTTCAGCAATGGTGGACGTCCTTATTATAATAGGTACTATAATGCTCTCCACAAGTATCATGGGATGCAAAAATACGTTCCTAAAAGAAATTTTTATACCCCTCATTTTCATGGCATCTAAAACAAGGGCGCACTCCTCCTTTAGGGTGGGGAAAAAACGTATTGTAACAGATAAAGCAATGATAATACTCCTTGGGAGATTGATATTCTGTAATGCTACTATCAGCTCACTGACCTTTGTTTTTGAAACAACAGAAGATGCAAACATGAAGATAGGGGCTGTTTTTCTCATAACAATAAATACAACGACAAACATGGCCGTTACAATATTCTGATACTGACTAGAAAGTATAAATAATGCAATCATCCCGGCATAGATTCCCCAATATTTTAAGCATGTTTTATACATTCCCTGCCAAATCAGCGTACTGCCAATCAGTACCATAGAAATAATCTCTACCCTTAGATTTGATGATGATAATGAAATTGCAATAATATTTACAAGAATAAGAATAACTAATTTTGTACGAGGATCAAGGGAACGATGCTCTCTTGTCTGTATTTCAATGTTTTCCTCAGTTCTATTAGGGCTTTGAACCACTTTAACCTTTCCACAATTAGATACCAAGCTCATTATTCCTCCTTCAAGTAGTAAAGCTCAATTTGATTTTGGTTTAGAAATACTTATATAGGGTTTTTAGAGTAAAACTTAACTTAATACATGACTCAAATATGCGATGATT
>JANQEZ010000007.1 GCA_028278115.1 Clostridia bacterium | reverse complement strand
AACGCAGAGGCTTGAGGACAAAGAGAGATATCAAACTGTTTATTCTAAACACAGTGGTTCAGCAGCAGCTCCAACTGCGGGACTTCATTTTACTGAAGAATTACTGCAGGACATACAAAAAAAGGGAGTGAATATAGCCTATATAACTTTGCATGTTGGGCTTGGAACCTTTAGACCTGTAAAGTCTGATAATATACTGGAGCATAAAATGCATTCCGAATTTTATATGGTAAGTAAAGAGACAGCCGATATGATAAATTCTGCTAAGGCAAAGGGAAGAAGAATAGTATCTGTTGGAACAACAGTGACTAGAACTTTAGAAAGTGTAGTAAATAACGATGGAATAATTAGAGAAGGAAGCGGATGGACAGATATTTTTATATATCCAGGATATGAGTATAAAATGGTGGACAGCCTTATAACTAATTTTCATCTGCCAGAGTCTACCCTAATTATGTTAGTAAGTGCCCTTGCAGGACAGGAAAATGTTTTAAGTGCCTATAATGAAGCTGTAAGAGAAAGGTATAGATTTTTTAGCTTTGGAGATGCAATGTTGATCCTTTAGGAGGAAAAGAAATGGCAGTAAAGTATGAACTAATTAAGGAATGTAAGCAAACCGGTGCCAGACTTGGCAAATTATATACACCTCATGGTGTTATAGAGACACCTATATTTATGCCCGTTGGAACACAAGCAACGGTTAAGTCAATGGCACCCGAGGAATTAAAGGAGATAGAGGCTCAAATTATACTCAGTAATACATATCATTTATATCTAAGACCTGGACATGAATTAGTGGAAAAGGCAGGAGGACTCCATAGGTTTATGAATTGGGATAGACCTATCCTTACAGATAGTGGAGGTTTTCAGGTATTTAGTTTAGGGGACCTTAGAAAAATATCCGAGGAAGGCGTAGAATTTAGGTCCCATATTGATGGCTCCAAACATTTTATAAGCCCTGAGAAAGCCATGCAAATTCAAAACTCTTTAGGACCTGATATTATGATGGCCTTTGATGAGTGTGCACCCTATCCTGCAGATTGGGAATATGTAAAAAAATCCTTAGAGAGGACGACAAGATGGGCTAAGAGATGCAAAGAAGCCCATAAAAACACCGATACTCAAGCTCTATTTGGAATCATCCAGGGTGGAATGTATAAAGACCTCAGAGAGCAGAGTGCAAAGGAAATCATTGATATTGACTTTCCCGGATATGCAATTGGAGGTCTTAGTGTTGGAGAACCAAAGCCTTTAATGTATGAGGTTTTAGAATATACAGCTCCTCTGATGCCAAAGGATAAGGCTAGATATCTAATGGGGGTAGGAAGTCCCGACTGCTTGATTGAAGGCGTAATTAGAGGGATAGATATGTTTGACTGTGTTCTTCCCACTAGAATCGCTAGAAATGGGACAGCAATGACTAGTCAAGGAAGGATTTCCATTAAACAGGCAAAATATTATGAGGACTTTACAGCCCTTGACCCAGAATGCAGCTGCTATACATGCAAGAACTATACAAAGGCCTATTTAAGGCATCTGTTTAAAGCAAATGAAATACTTTCTTCTAGGCTATTCTCTTACCACAATTTATATTTTTTACTTAAGCTCATGGCAAACGTAAGGGAAGCTATAAAAAGTGATAGATTAATGGATTTTAGAAATGAGTTTTTTCAAAAGTATGGATATGCTTTGTAAGTAATTTTGCATATAAAAACTTTAAGAAGTGTGAAATCTATTATATTATATAGATGCTTTAAGCTTCAAAAAGGCATAATATTTTCTATATGCTTCAAAAAAATAAAGGAAAATCAACTTTTTCGTTGAATATATAAACTTGTAAATTTGCATATTAATATTTAAGGAGGAGAATTTAAATGGCAGGAGCAGGACAATATTCTGGTTTAATTATGATGGCTGTATTTTTTGGTATCTTCTATTTCCTACTAATTAGACCTCAACAAAAGAAAAATAAAGATATTCAAAAAATGAGAAGCGGACTGCAAGTTGGAGATGAAGTTATCACAATTGGTGGTGTACATGGTAAAGTGCTTAATATTAAGGATGAGGTTTTAACTGTGGAAGTTGGTGCAGATAAGCTAAAGCTGCAAGTTTCTAAATGGGCTGTAGGAAGCGTTAAAGAAAAATAAGAGGTTTTGAGAATGGCTTGGGAAAATAGGCCATTTTCTTTTTTTATTAAATTTAAAAAATTTGTCCAAAGACCTCAAACCATATTTTTATCAAGTTTTTATTTGTTCTAAATAATTTCTCCCCACATATATTTTAGTAATAATAACTCGCTTTGCTAGTAAAGCATTAATTTTAGTTTATCAATACTTAAGGGGGTTTTGATATTTCATTTGAGTGATTTTTATGAATCTGTTTTAACCTACAAAATATAA
>JANQEZ010000439.1 GCA_028278115.1 Clostridia bacterium | reverse complement strand
GGCGTGCTGAAAGTGAGAGGTCGCAGCGTATAAAGAAATACGTAAGAGTTCTCACTTGAAGCAACAACGAAGAAATTCGGGTTTGTCAAAAGCCTGAAGCTAACCTCAGTGCGAGGTTAGCTTATTTTTCACTTAGTCAACTATTCTGTTATGGCTGTCTGTATCCTTTTTAGTCCCTCTTTTATGTTTTCAAGGGATGTTGCATAGGATATTCTAATGTAGTTATCTACTCCAAAGCCTGAGCCTGGTATTACTGCTACTTTAGCATTATCTAAAAGATATTCGGCAAGGTCCATTGAATCATGGATTTGATACCCATTTATATTTTTTCCTATGAGCTTTGATATATTAACCATAACATAGAAGGCACCCTTTGGCATGGTACAGGATAAATCATTTATCTGATTAATCCTCTCCACCATATACTTTCTTCTTTCATCAAAGGCCTTAACCATCTCTTCAATAGGCTCTTGATATCCCTTGATAGCTTCTATACTTGCATATTGGGCTATTGTATTGGGATTTGATGTGGCATGACTTTGTAGATTGGTGATTATTTTAGCTATTTCCTTTTTGGCAGCTAAATAGCCTATTCTCCAACCAGTCATGGCATATGCCTTGGACATACCATTTATAATTATGGTGAGCTTCTTGATATCTTCTCCTAATGAAGCAATGCTTACATGACTGCCTTCGTATATGAGTTTTTCATAAATTTCGTCGGATATTATGAAAATATCCTTCTTAACTGCTATTTCAGCAATTTTTTTCAGCTCATCATCTGTGTACACTGTTCCAGTCGGGTTGTTAGGTGTATTTAAAATTATCGCCTTGGTTTTGTCATTTATAGCCTTTTCTAGGTTTTCTACTGTATATTTGAAGCCATTTTCCTCTAGGGTTTCAACTAAGACAGGCTTTGCATCTGCCATTTTAACCATTTCAGGGTAACTAACCCAATATGGAACTGCAATAATTACTTCGTCTCCTGGGTTACATATTGCTTGAAGTGCATTATACAGTGAATGCTTTGCTCCATTTGAAACCACAATGTTTTCTGGTAAATAGTCTAGGTTATTTTCTTCCCTTAGCTTATAGCAAATTGCCTTCTTTAAATCCGGCAAACCGGCAGAAGCAGTATAGCCTGTAAGTCCTTTTTCTATTACATCTATAGCTACTCTTCTAATATGCTCTGGTGTTTTAAAGTCTGGTTCTCCTGCACTAAAGCTTATTATATCAATACCCTCAGCCTTCATTTTTTTTGCCTTAGCTGTTATTGCTAAGGTCACCGACGGATTTATGTCTCCATTCTTTCTTGATAGACTGCTGCCCATAATTACTTTACCTCCTAAACATACCTTCTATACAGCATGGGTTTTTTCATTCATGTTTACAATCTCACTATCAATATTATACTTCAATGCACGTCTATATTTAAAGTAATTTATTGCAACCTGTGGGAACAGAGCATATGATAAAACATCTTCCTCCTGCTCTAAATATTCCTTCATTTCGTTTCTAATGGATTGCAGCTGGGGCTCAATTAAATCTGCCGGTCTACAGGTTATAACTTCTTCGTCTCCAATTATCTTCTTAACTATTTCATCTTTTATAGTAACTGTAGGTTTTCCATACATCCCTTTTACATATGCCTTTACTTCTTTAGGAATCATTTTATATCTTTCGCCTGTTATAACATTTAATACTGCTTGAGTTCCTACAATTTGACTAGTTGGTGTTACTAGGGGAGGATATCCTAAGTCTTCCCTTACCCTTGGCACTTCCTTTAGCACCTCATCAAATTTATCCAAAGCATTTTGTACCTGAAGCTGAGAAACCAGGTTTGAAAGCATTCCTCCTGGAACTTGATATCTCAATGCATTAATATTAACACCCAGTACCTTTGGGTTTAAAAGACCGCTCTCTATGCTCTTTTCCCTTATGGGATTAAAGTATTCAGCAACTACATTTAATTTATCAATACTTAGTCCCGTATCAAATTCTGTATTTTTTAGTGTCGCCACAAGGGATTCTGTAGGCGGCTGTGATGTTCCTAGTGCAAATGGAGAGATTGCAGTATCTATTATGTTGACTCCGGCCTCAATCCCCTTGATATAAGTCATAGATGCCAAGCCGCTAGTTGAATGGGAATGCAGCTCTAAAGGCACTTTAACTGCTTTTTTAAGCTCACTTATGAGTTCATATGCATAGTATGGAGTCAGTAGACCTGACATATCCTTTATACATATGGAATCAGCACCCATACTTTCCATTTCTTTAGCCAGCTTTACATATACATCTGTTGTATGAACAGGGCTTGTGGTATAAGAAATTCCTGTCTGGGCATGGGCACCTTCTTTTTTTGCAGCTTCCAAGGCAACCCTCAGATTCCTTACATCATTTAATGCATCAAACATTCTTACTATATCAATTCCATTGCCCACTGACCTTTTCACAAATTCCTCTACAATATCATCTGAATAGTGCTTATATCCTAAGAGATTTTGTCCTCTTAGAAGCATTTGCAGCTTCGTTTTCTTAACTTTTTTTCTAATGATTCTCAGTCTCTCCCAAGGGTCTTCGTCCAAGAATCTTAAAGATGCATCGTAGGTTGCTCCCCCCCACATTTCTAAAGCATGATACCCAATTTCATCTAGCGCCTCTAGTATTGGCAGCATCTCTTCTGTTTTCATTCTTGTAGCAATTAATGATTGGTGAGCATCTCTTAAAATGGTTTCCGTTACTTTAACCTTAGACATTATAAATACCTCCTATATTTTGCGGTTAGCCGTCCTAAGTTCACTTAAGTCAATAGTATTCTATACCAAAATTTTATCAAGCAACATCATCTATGTACAGTTTTCAAATAAAGTGTTATAATAATATTACTTTATTTATTAAGTTTCTTTGGATTTTTTCTTTATTATTTAAACTTTTTGGAATCGAACCTGTGATAACGTTATCCTATGAAGAGTTCATAAGTAAATTTTAAGTCCTATTATATAAATTTATCTTATTATTATCTATAATTGGAGGTATTATGATGGATTCTACAGATATGCATATATTGGAAATTTTGCAGAAAGATGGAAGGATTTCAATGAAGGAATTGGGAAAAAAAGTTGGATTAACTTCCCCTGCTGTATCGGAAAGAGTTAAGCGACTTGAAGAAAATGGTATAATAACTGGATATAAGGCCATTGTAAATCCAGACTTAATCAATAAAAGTATTAAGGCCCTTATAACCATTGCTATTAAGTCCCATAATTATCAAAAATTTTTGGAATACGCCCCAAAAAATCCATATATAATTGAATGTCATCATGTAACTGGCAGCGACTGCATGTTCATGAAGATCATGGTTAAAAATATGGAGGAGTTGGAGCATGCTATTGATGATCTTAAGAGATTTGGAAATACACGGACTAATCTTATTCTATCTACCCCCATTGAGAATAAGGTGATATTGTAGTGACACAGGGTGACCCTGTGTTAAGTGCGGGGTGCGAAGTGCTGAGATTTGGCTTATTCTATGGGGGCTAGTATCTTATTTTTTCAAGTGTAGATTTTTACTTTTAAAAAACCTATAAAATCCTTTGATTTTATTTTAGTCAGGGATTTCATAGGTTTTATTTATTTTATACCATTTTAATACTTATAACGTCGTAGCCTGCTTCGTCTATTGTGTCTTTAATAATTTTTTCATCAATATCCTTTTCCAGGGCTATTAGTGCATTTTTTTCATCTACGCTGATGCTTTCAACTGTAACTCCTTCAAGCTCGCTTAGGGCTCTCTCTACCCTTTTAGTACAGTGATTGCAAGTCATTCCTTCGATTAGTATTAATTTTTTCATTATGTTCATCCTTTCTCTAATTTTTAAACCTTCTAAGTCTAAGTGCATTTGTTACTACAGATACGGAGCTCATGGACATGGCAGCGGCTGCAAACATTGGGTTTAGTAGTGGTCCTCCAAGTGCATAAAAGAGTCCTGCTGCCAGAGGTATTCCTGCTGTATTGTAGGCAAATGCCCAGAATAGGTTTTGCTTAATATTTCTTATGGTACTCTTGCTTAATTTAATGGCTGTAACAACATCCAAAAGATCGCTCTTCATAAGAACTATGTCGGCTGACTCCATGGCAACATCAGTACCTGAGCCAATGGCCATTCCTATATCTGCCATAGCTAGGGCTGGTGCATCATTTATACCGTCTCCTACCATTGCTACTTTTTTACCCTTTTCCTGCAGCTTTTTAACTTCATTTGCTTTATCCTGAGGTAAGACCTCAGCTAAAACTATGTCTATATCTACTTGTTTGGCAATAGCTGAAGCTGTTCGCCTGTTATCGCCAGTTATCATAGCAACTTCTATACCCATATCATGGAGCTTTTTTATTGCCGATTTACTGTTTTCCTTTACAACATCTGCAACTGCTATTATACCCACTAAATTTTCATTAATGGCTATAAACATCGGGGTCTTTCCTTCGTCTGCTAATCTTTCAGCCTCTTTCTTTAATGTAATTTCAATATTTCTATTCATCATAAGCTTTTCATTACCAAGCAGTACATTATCTCCCTCTATCTTTACTTCTATTCCATGTCCCGGTATGGCATAAAACTCCTTAGAGCCTAAAAGTGAGATATTTTTTTCTTCAGCTCCTTTAACTATGGCTTCTCCTAAAGGATGCTCAGAGCCCTTTTCTGCTGTGGCAGCTATTTGAAGAAGTTTGTCTTGGTTAAAATTCTCCTTTGTTATTATATCGGTAACCTTGGGCTTCCCCTGGGTTATGGTTCCTGTCTTATCAAAGACAACGGTTTGGATTTTGTATGCCGACTCAAGGGCAGCACCGCTTTTAATTAATACTCCCAGCTCAGCACCCTTGCCTGTTCCAACCATTATTGCTGTGGGTGTAGCAAGACCTAAGGCACAGGGGCATGCTATTACAAGCACTGAGATAAATATGGTAAGGGAAAATACTAGGCCGCTGCCTATGATATACCATAAGAGTCCAGAAATAACTGCGACAGCTATCACTATTGGAACAAAATATCCTGAGATTATATCTGCAAGCTTGGCGATTGGAGCCTTGCTGCCCTGGGCTTCTTCAACTAGCTTTATTATTTGAGCTAAGGCTGTATCCTTACCTACCTTTGTTGCTTTAAACTTTAGCAGACCATTTTTATTGATACTTGCCCCAACCAGCTTATCTCCAGCATTCTTTTCAACAGGTATACTTTCTCCCGTAAGCATTGATTCGTCAACTGAGCTGCGTCCTTCTACTACTTCTCCATCCACTGGAATCTTTTCTCCCGGCTTAACCAATATTATATCACCCTCTTCAACCTCTTCAATGGGTATGGTTATTTCCTCTTTTCCCTGGATAACTATAGCTGTTTTAGGCTGAAGTCCTATTAATTTTTTTATAGCCTCGGAGGTTTTACCCTTTGATCGTGTCTCTAGGTATTTTCCAAGCATGATGAGGGCAATGATTACACCGGCTGTTTCAAAATATAAGTCCATAGCATATTCAGTATGCCCATTCATGATTTTATATACTGCATAAAGGCCATATATAACAGCAGCACTTGTTCCAATAGCTATTAAGGAATCCATATTTGGACTTCTTCTAAATAATGCTTTAAAGCCCACAGTATAGAACTTATACCCTGCTATCACCACAGGAATAGTTAAAACTAACTGAGCTAAGGCAAAGTTTAATGGGTTGTGATGGGGATTTATAAAATCAGGCAGAGGCATACCCATCATATGTCCCATAGATATATAGAATAATGGTATGGTAAAGAAAATGGCCACTACAAATTTAAGCCACATAACTTTTATTTCTCTTTCCTTTCTATTTTGATCCTCATCCTGTATCTCTTCCCTCTCTATTTCTAGCGGCGTATATCCTGCCTTTTTAATGGCTCCCTTTATCTCAGAAATCCTAACTGTATTTACATCATAAACTACCGCAGCCTTATTGGTGGCAATATTTACATTTACCGACTTTATACCCTTTAATTTGTTGATAGCCTTATCAACTGCTGTTACACAGGCTGCTCAGGTCATCCCCTCAACAGGTATAATGACTTCCTTTAATTCTTCATCTTCTAAAGCTTCATATCCAGCTTTTTTAACGGTCTGGAGTATTTCATCCTTGGAAATCATTTCTTTATCATATTTTACAGTCATTTTTTCTGTGGCTAGATTAACTGCTACTTCTTGTATACCCTCTAGCTTGTTTACAGCCCTTTCTACTGCTCTCACACAAGCAGCACAGGTCATTCCACTTATTTTAAAGTTTTTTTCAATTGACATTTTTTCACCTCTTTGAAGGTTATTTTTATATATATTATATACCCATACAGGGTATATGTAAATAGTTTTTTAGAAGGTCAAATTTATTAGCGGCTGACAGATAGCGATTAACAGCTTATGATAAGAGCTTTGAAGGCAAAGAATCAGAACCATACATCTATATATTACCCAATTTATTAATGTTTTAAGGGATTATTTTAAAAAATAAACCCTCTTGATTAAAGGTTATAGGTATAAGTTATAAGTTCCAAGTTATAAGTATTAGGGTCTTTCTAATAAGTCTTCTTAGAAGCTAATTTAACCTCATGTGCTACTCTGAAAACAAAACCTTGGGGAGATAAGAAAACAAAAAAACTCCCCTAAATATGCTCTTTGTCATATTTGAAAAAGTATTATTAACTTAAA
>JANQEZ010000326.1 GCA_028278115.1 Clostridia bacterium | reverse complement strand
TTCGTTGTTGCTAAAGGTGAGAACTCTTACGTATTTCTTTATACGCTGCGACCTCTCACTTTCAGCACGCCTCGAACTTCGGATTTCGGGGAAGCCTGTCAGATTGTTGACTTTGTCAACAATCTGAGCAAAGCTTCTAAGTCACACATCTATAAGAAATCCTCTAATTTACTTCCTAATTTTCTTGAAATGCTTGTTAGTGGCAGTCTAACTTCTTCTGAATCAATTAGATTCATCTTTTTTAAGCAATATTTAATGGGAGAAGGATTAGGCTCCTGGAATAGAAGCGGAATAAATTTAGATAACTTTTTCCATAAATCAAGGGCAGAGGCAAAATCATTCTCCTTAGCCTTCTTATAAACCTCTATAAACTCATCTGTGTGTAAATGGGATGATGCTAGGATTCCTCCTTGACCACCTAGAGCTAAGCTTAAATAAAGAAACATATCCTCTCCAGTTAAGATAGAAAAATCCTTAGGAGGGTTTAATAATAAGTCCATTGACTGTTTACTATCTCCACTTGCATCCTTTAGCCCTACAATATTTTTAAGCCCAGATAATCTATATATGGTTTCGTTTTCAATATTTCTCCCGGTTCTATAGGGAATATTGTAAATAATTATATTGAGATCAGTAGCCTCTGATATTCTGAGATAATGTTCATATATACCATCTTGGGAAGGTCTGTTATAATAGGGGCCTACAGATAAGATTCCTTCAATAGCATATTTTTCTACAATTTTTAATTGCTTTATAACCTTATAAGTGTTGTTCCCACCTAGACCTACATATACTGGAACTCTATTTTTTGTGTATTCTATAGTTTTCTCTATGATTTCCTCATATTCATACTCGGAGATGGTGGAAACTTCTCCAGTTGTACCTAGAGGGATAAGCCCCGAGATACCTCTATCAACATAATGATCTATTAGTCTTTTGTATGATTTAAAGTCTATTTCATAATCTGAAAATGGTGTGATGATAGGTAAGTAAATTCCTTCAAGCATTTTGATAACCTCCTTTTTTTATCATTATATTCAAAATATTAACGATAAGTATTGCGAAATATGCTTGAAATATTGCAAAAAGTGCTTTAATCTATAGATAATTCCTTTTAAATTTTCAAAGTAATAATGAATGCTTTTGCTGTGGGCAGTTAGACGTTAGCTATTAGCCGAATAAGCAGAATATATCTAGGGAAGAAAGAACTAGGTAAAATATTAAGCTTTTAATCATACATCTATATAAAAATAAAAAACCGGGTGATTTGTAATGAAGGAAGAAAAGGATATTTTAAAAATTAAAAGAGGCTATCTGAAAAGAGATTTTGAGTTTTTCCATTTAAAGGATATGAAGGATTTGAAATTTGAATCCCATTACCATGATTTTAATAAAATAATTGTGTTTATTTCTGGCAATGTCACCTACTTAATAGAAGGTAAAGCATATAGGCTAAAGCCATGGGACATACTTTTTGTCAGCAGTCACGAGGTTCATAAGCCTATAATAGATTCCATGGAAGTATATGAACGTATAATCATCTGGGTAAATCCAGTATTTTTAACTAAGCATAATACCAGAGAATGCAACCTATTGACCTGCTTTGAGCTAGCATCAAGCCAAAAACATAATTTAATGAGATTAGACCAAAAGAAAATCGGCAATATAAAGACTACATTAGTAAAATTAAATGATGCGTGTAAAAGTAAAGAATTTGGAAGTGGCATACTAAAGAATTCAATACTATTGCAGCTTATTATATTTTTAAATAGATTATTTTTAGGAACAGAAAATACCGAGAATCAAAGTGATGTTGAATACGATAAGAGTATAGAGGATATTTTAAGCTATATCAATGATAATCTCAATGAGGATTTATCCATAGACTATATTTCCTCCAAATTTTTTGTGAGTAAATATTATCTCATGCATAAGTTTAAAAATCAGACAGGATATACGATTCATAATTATATTCTCCAGAAAAGGCTTATAAAGGCTAACACTTTGATAAAGAAGGGGGAAGCTGTGAGCGAAGTGTATCTAAAGTGCGGTTTTGGAGATTATTCCAACTTCATTAGAGCTTTTAAAAAAATGTTTGGACTTCCTCCCAAAAAATATTATAAAGCCTTAATAGAGCTTGAAAATTCATATTATGATGATAAACACTGATGGGTCTAAAATCATTTATTACTCAAGAAAATTATATAGTAGAAACCTAAAAAAAGCAGTAGTTTACAGACTAGGTTTCCCAGAAAAAGATATATTCTGAAAAGCATCTGCTATATCTTTCATTTCTATGGCTCTGTTTAAATATGATATAAAAAGCTCTATAAGCTTAATAGCTTCAGAAACCCCTTCCTTAAATATACTTTCAAACTCTAAAAGCTCCTCTGATGTCAAAAAATCCTTATCCACATAAGTGGGATAAATGAAAGTAGATATGTCCAAGGGTATAATAGCACTGAGCATATTAAGACATAGCTTTTTAGAGCCGCTGGGTGAATAAAAAATATCGAAAACCCTTTTATAATCTCTATATGAATCATTAATGATCTTATCAGAAAGCTTGACGTTATATACTCTAGGCAGTATATTCTTATAAAAGTCTATCACAGCCTCCGGGAGAGTATTTCCCGTATCTATAGCTGCCGATGGAGATAGAAGATGAACCTTCTTACGCCAATACTTCTTAATAAAATATGTATCAAGCTTCATTTCAAGAGCTTTATGCTCATTGAAGTTTTTTGTTCGGGCATTAATAAAGGGATGTTCACGTTTATCAATAGCATAATGAACAATAAAGCCTAAGAAGTAAGTGGCAATGATAGAAAAATTCTCATCACTTTCCACGCCTTTTAAATAGTCAATGCTTCCTAGAAACAGGGTTCTAGTATTCTCCTCATGAAGCATAGTACCAATCCCAGGCCCCCTCTTAGTCCTTATCCAAGGAAGAAAGTCATTATAGAAGAAAAAATCAGGCCCCTGGCAGCCAAGGTTATATATTTTTCTATTATCCTCAATCATACCCTTCCAATCCGAAGACTCCAAACCATCAAGAACCAATTGACCCCC